>NZ_CAMPHH010000120.1 GCF_946885855.1 uncultured Actinotalea sp.
GTGGGCCGGGGACGCGGGGTCGGTCGTGGAGGTGGTCGCCGCCTACGAGCGGATGGCGTCGTGGGCGCGCGCTCGCGCAGCTGCGGCAGCGGCGCGCCTCGCCGACCGCCCGGAGATGAACCCGGCCTGGCCCGACGACGTCGGGGAACCGGCCGAGGGCAACGCCGCCCCGACCGAGCTCTCGCTGCGCCTCGGGGTCTCCCGGCGAGCCGCCGGCACCCTCGTCGCGATGGGACGCGCCCTGCGCTCGGTCCACCACCGCACCGGGGACGCCCTGGAGAGCGGGCACATCGACTGGCCGAGGGCGCGGGTGGTCGTCGAGTCGCTCGAGCACGTCCACCCCGTCGTCGCCCAGGAGGTCGAGGACCGCGTACTACCCACCGCGGCCGGCGCGACGCCGGCACAGCTCCGACACCGGATCGCCCGACTGCTCCACGAGCTCGATCCCGCGGACGCCGTCGAGCGTCACGAGCGCGCGCGGGAGCGGCGGTGCGTGACCCGGCCTCGGGCACTCCCCGACGGCATGGCGACCATGACCGCGACGCTGACCGTGGACGCGGCAGTGCGGCTCGACGCGTGTCTCCAGGCGGCCGCCCTGGCCGCGCGGAGCGACGGTGACTCGCGATCCGTGGACCAGCTGCGCGCCGACGCGCTGCACGCGATGGGGGAGGTCGCGTGGGGCGCCGGGGCGATCGGGTGGTCCACGGCCGTGAGCCCGGCAGGGAGAAGCGCCACGGGGTGGGGGACCATCGCCGAGTCCGTGGTGCCCGAGTCCGTGCGGGGCGAGTCCGCCGAGCTGGGACCTGCGTTGCCTGGACCGCCTGAGGAGTCAGGAGCTGGAGCACCAGGGTCTGCCGTGCCTGGTCCCGCAGCGTGCGGACCTGTGGTGCCTGAGGCTCCTGAGCCACCTCCCTTCCTGCCGTTGACACCCGCGAGGGGGAAGCGTGCGGCGCCGTCGGTGCGGGTCAACGTCACGGTCGGTTACGGCACGCTCCTCGGGCTCGACGACCGTCCTGGAGAGCTGGCGGGCTTCGGCCCGGTGAGCGCGGACGTCGCGCGCCGGCTCGCGATGGACGGGACCTGGCGCCGACTCCTCGTCGAAGAGCCGTCCGGGACGGTCCTCGATGTCGGGACCACGAGGTACGTGCCACCGGCCGACATGGTCGAGCTCGTGCGTGAGCGGAACCGCACCTGCGTCATCCCGACCTGCGGCATGCCCGCGCGCCAGTGCCAGACGGACCACACCGTGCCCTTCCCGCGGGTCGACGGTCGTCCCGCGGTGGCGGTGCCCCCTGACCGGGACGACGGCTCGAACGCGGCAGCTCCGCACGGCGACGAGCGCGTTGGTGAGGGGAGAGGTCTGTCCGGGGCCCGAGACCTCGATGACGGGCGGTGTGCGGACGCAGGCGAGGGCACCGACGGGGGAAGAACCTTGTCCGGACCCCCGGACGCCGGTGACGGGAGAGCCCTGTCCGGACGCCCGGACCCCGATGACGCGAGGTCCCCGGACAGCGACGCTTGCCGCGACGGGAGGACGGCCGTCGCGAACCTGGGTCCGCTGTGCGCGACACACCACCTTCTCAAGACGCACGGCGCGTTCCGCCTGGAACAACCGCGTCCGGGTTCGTTCGTCGTCCGGACACCGAGCGGGCACGTGTACCTGCAGGCGCCGGACCGGCCGCCCGGGGTTCCGCGGCTTCCGCTCACCGGCAGGTCACTCCTGGGCGAGGGCGACCTCTCAGGAGGCGCCCCACCGAGTCGGCTCCGGAGGAAGGAGGACGGGCCCCCACCGTTCTGAGGGTCATCTCTGCCCGATCGTCCCCCGGACTGCGCGGGCGACTGTGGGCCGGCGAAGGGGCGTCGGCGAACGTGCACCGACGAACGTGCACCGGCCAGCCCGCACCGACGAACCTGCACCGCCAGCCTGCACCGATGAACCTGCACCGGCCAGCCTGCACCGTTCCGCTTGCACAGGGCAGCCTGCGCCGGCAGCGTGCGCCGGCGAACGTGCGCCGGGCAGCGTGCACCGGTCTGCTGGCACCGGCCAGCCTGCACCGGGCACACCACGTCACGCCCGCCGGCGGCCCGGCCACGTCGCCCGACGCTGCCGCCGCAGGCACCCACCCTCGGCACACCGTTGCGCGCGCGTCACCGCACCCCCGCATGCGGCAACCGACAGACTGGGAGCGGGCGGCGAGCGGGGGCGCGCCGACCGACCGGGAAGGTGCGGGATCGGACGACGTCCGGGAGCCGGGCGTCGACGACACGGACCGGAGGAAGGGAGAGGCACATGGGTGTCCTGGCAGAGCTGTTCGTGGGGACGCACGCCGATGCGCTCGAGCGAGCGCGGGTGCTCGACACGGGCGAGATCCCGTCCGGAGCGGTCCCCCACGCGGAGCTGGTGGAGATCGGTCCCGTCGACCTCGAGATCCTCGGGGAGGTCGTCGCGCGCGCGGTCCGCTTCGGCACCGGCGACCTCGAGGTCTCGGAGATCGACCTCGCGCACGACAACGTCCACGGCCTGCCCCCGTTCCTCACCGAGGCGCTCGCGGCGGTCGCGACGGCCCGCGCCGAGGACGAGGACCTCGATGCCGACGTCGCACGGGCATGGGCACGTGAGGCCGAGCTCGACACGGCCCCGGGCGACCTCGAGGCGGTCCTCGGCGCGATCGTCCGGTTGGCGGTCCGCGCCACCGAGGAGGGCCGAGGGCTCTACCTCTGGACGCGCACCGTCTGAAGGCTGTCGTCGTCGGCGACGCGCCGTCATGGGCTGGTGGAGCCGGCATCGGTCGGGGCTGCCCCTGACCGCTCGGCCCGTGAGGCTCAACCGCTGACGGCTCGACTCCTGACGGCGGGTCCCTGACCGCTCGGCCTGCCTTTCCTCGGCTTCCGACCGCTCGGCCTGCTGTTCCTCGCCCGCCCACCGCTCGGCCTAGGGTCGCTCCGACTTCGCCCGCTCCGACCCCGCCCCCGCCGCGCCTACCTGCTCGGCTCTCGCCGCACGCTCGGCCTCGCGGCGCACCGTCTCCTGCCGCTCCACCTCGGCGTGCTCGTGCAGCTCGTCGTACCGGATGCCGGCCGGCATCGGCGCGTCGGAGCGGAACGCCGCCCTGCCGAGGGCGAACCCGCCGACCGGCGACGTGATGATCTGGAGCGCGACGGCGACGGCGAGGATCACGGCGTGCGACCACGTCGGCTCCAGCACGAGCACCCCGAGGAGCACGAGACAGACCCCGAGCGTCCCGGACTTGGTCGTCGCGGCGAGACGGGAGTAGGCGTCACCGAACCGCAGCAGCCCGACCCCGGCGATGCAGAACAGCCCGATCCCGGTCAGCACGGCCGCGTGCCCGACGACGGACTGGACCACCATCAGGGCGTTCATCGACGGCTCCTCGAGATGTAGCGGGCGAGGGTCACGGCCGACACGAAGCCGACGAGCGTCGCCACCACGACGACGTCGAGCAGCTCGAAACGGTCGACCCGCAGGGCGATCAGCGCGACCGCCGCGACGAAGACGAAGAACGCGTGGTCGGCGGCGATCGCCCGGTCCGCCTCCGTGGGGCCGACGGCGGCGCGCCACACCGCGGGCAGGAGGGTGACGGCGAGCAGGACGAGGGCCAGGTCGACGACGAGCGGTACGGCGATCATCGGGCCCCTCCCTCGTCGTCCGGCCGACGCGACGACGCCGGCGCCGCGACGGCCGGACCGTCCGGGGGCGGTGGCGACCCGGCCCTGCCCTCCGGGTGCGGGCGCTCGACGGCCGGCCCGCCGTCGGGCGTCCCCGCTCGTCCCGCACCGTCCGCGTCCCGCCGGTCGGCCAGCGCCGCCCGGGCACGCCGCCGCAGCGCCGCCGGTGACCTCCCGCGCTGCGGACCGGTCGGTGCCGCCCGAGACCCGCTGAGCGGACGTGGACCGTCGGTCCGGCCGGACCACCCGTACCCGTCGCCCTCCGGTGGTGCGGGCGGCTCGACTCCGCGCAGCATCCGCAGCATCCGGCTCTCGAGCCCGTGGACCTGGCGCCGCAGCCCGTCGGCAGTGTCCGGCGCGTAGATGTCGAGCACGTAGAGCACGTGCCCGTGCCGGTCGACCTCGAGCGTCACGGTGCCGGGGGTCAGCGTGATGAGGTTCGACAGCACCGTGACCTCCACCCGGGTCCGGCACCGCAGGGGTACGGCCGCGACCCCCGGCGTGGTCCGCAGTCCGGGCGTCAGCAGATCCCGCGCGACCTGCCAGTTCGCCGCGACCATCTGCCCGAGGAACCACAGCCCGAACGGCAGGCTCCGGACGGCGACGCCCAGGCCGTTGCGGGCGCGCACCGGCCACGGCGGCCGGGGACGACGCGGGGTCATGAGGTCACCGCCTCGACGTAGCGGCTCGGGTCGACGAGGCCCTCGGCCGCGGTCTGCGCGAGCTGGAGGAGGGCGTCGGCGCCGAGACCGATGGACAGGGACAGGAGCGTGAGCACCGCCCCGGGGACGACGAGCCGCCACGGCACCCGCAGCGGGTCCGGGGTCATCTCGGCACCCGGTCGGCGCAGGACGTCGCTGGTCGGGTCGGTGACGTCGGGCAGCGTCTCCGAGGCCCCCGAGACGAGCGCGGCCTGGCGCGCCGGCTCGGGGTCGCCGCCCCAGAAGGCGCCGTTCCAGATCTTCAGCATCGACAGCAGGGTGAAGAGGCTGACGACGACGGCGAGGCCCGCGACGAGGTACTCGCTCTCGAGGACGGCGGCGCGCACGAGCGTGAGCTTGGCGACGAAGCCGGAGAACGGCGGGATGCCGACGAGCGACAGCGCGGCGCCGAGGAACACCAGTGCGAGCCAGGGCGAGTGCCGCGCGGCGCCCCCGAGCTGCGACAGGCGCCCGGTCCCGGCCCGGTGCTCGATCGCCCCGCACGCCAGGAACAGGGCCGCCTTCACGATGATGTGGTGGATCAGGTAGAAGATCCCCGCGGCGAGGCCGAGCGGCCCGAAGAACCCGATCCCGAGCAGGATGTAGCCGACCTGACTGGTCATGTGGAACGACAAGATGGCGCGCATCCCGCTCTCACCGAGCGCCCCGAGCACGCCCACGACCATCGTCGCGCCCAGCACCCACAGCCACGCGCTGTGGAGCCGCTCGTCGCCGCCGAACAGCACGGCGTAGAGCCGGAAGATCCAGTACACGCCGATCTTCGTCAACAGTCCCGACAGCAGCGCGGTCACCGCCACGGACGCGAACGGGTACGACCGGGGCAGCCACGTGTGGACGGGCACGAGGGCCGCTTTCGCCCCGAGCGCGACGAGCACCACACCCCCGGCGAGGGCCACGGCCGTCGACTCCTGCGCGAGGCCGGCGAGCTCGCCGAGGTTGACGGTCCCGGCGGTCGCGTAGACCAGGCCGACGCCCGTCAGCAGGATCGTCGAGACCAGGAGGTTCGTCGTGAGGTAGACGCGCCCCGCGCCCAGCTGTGGCAGCCGGCCGCTCCGGGTCAGCAGGACGTACGAGGGGACGAGCGCGACCTCGATCATGACGAAGAGGTTGAACAGGTCAGCGGTGACGAACGCGCCGTACACCCCGCCCGACAGGACGAGGACGAGCGGGTGGAACCACGGGTCGTCGTCGTCGCGCGTGCCGATGCCGAAGGCAGAGGTGACGAGCACGAGCAGCGAGGTCACCGTGACCATGAGCCCAGCGAAGACGTCCGCGGCGTAGGGGATCGAGATGCCCCCGGGCCAGCCGGCGACCTGCTCGACCAGGACGGAGCCGTCACGCGTCGCGACGACGAGCCACACCCCGTAGCCGACGACGGCGGCATGGGTCGCCATCGCGAGGGTCCGCTGCAGCCCGGTGCTGCGCCGGACGGCCACCGTCGCCGCCGCCATGAGCAGCGGCAGCCAGAGGAGGGCGGGAAGCCACTCGTTCATGCGTGCTCCCTCCCGGTCGTCGGTCCTGTGGCTCGTGCGCCCGTCGGTGTGGTGCCGAGCGGTGCGTCGGTGGTGGGGCCGGCGCCGGCGTCGGCCGTCGCGCCGACCGGGTCCGGGGCGTCGTGCGCGGCGGGACCGCGGTCGCCGTCACCGTCCGGCGCCGGGCCACGGCGGACTGCCGACGGCTCGGCGTCCGTGGGCGGCCCGTCGTGCTCGCCGCCGTGGCCGGCCATGGCCAGGAGGTACACCGTGATGCCGAACGCGATGACGATCGCGGTGAGGGCGAAGGCCTGCGGCAGCGGGTCCGCCGCCTGCGCGGCCGAGCCCTCCGCCAGCAGCGGGGGGTCCCGACGGTCCATGCCACCGGCGGCGAGGAGCACGACGTTCGCCGCGTGGCCGAGCAGGACGAAGCCGAAGGTCACGCGCACCAGGCCGCGCTGCAGGATGAGGTAGACGCCCGCCGCGACGAGGACGGCGACGAGGGCAGCGGCGCTCATCGGTGGCCTCCTCGGGTCGGGGCGCCGGCATCGGTCGGGGTGCTGCTCTCGGTCGGGGCTCCGCCGCCTGCCTCGGCGCCGGACCCCGGGGTCACCCCCGCCAGTGGGGCGGCGGTGAGGTCGGCGGCGACGTCGGTCCGGCCGTGGCTGAACCGGTCGATGGCGGCCACGACGAGGCCGAGCACCGCGAGGTAGACACCGACGTCGAAGATCAGCGACGTGGTGAGCGACTGGTAGAGGGGCCCGACCTCGAGCGCGCCCCGGATGGGCCGCAGGAACGAGCCGTCGAGCATCCCGATGACGCCGGCCAGCACGGCGATCCCCACGCCGGCAGCCAGCAGCGGGGGCGCGGACAGGGGCGTCCGCCCGCGCAGCCCGCGGGGCAGCTGCACGAGCGCGACCGCCAGCCCGCCCATGAGCGCCGCGATGAAGCCGCCGCCGGGCTCGTTGTGGCCCCGCCAGAGCAGGACCAGCGAGGCGATCATCACCACGGGGACGACGACGCGCGAGGTCACGTAGAGCACGGTGCGGTCACCGGGCGCGTCCTCGTCCTGCGGGAGCCGCTCGGCCACCCGGTCGCGGCTCAGGAGGGCGAGCAGCCCGATCCCGACGACGGCGAGCACCGTGATCTCCCCGAAGGTGTCCAGGCCACGGAAGTCGACGAGCACCGTGTTGACGACGTTGGTCCCGCCGGAGCCGTCCGGGCCCTCCTCCAGCAGCCAGCGGGAGACGGCCGAGGGCTCCCGCCGTCCCGCCAGGGCCCAGGTGGCCAGGCCCGCGACGAGCCCAGCGACCACCGCCGCCGCGCCGGCCAGTGCGGCGCGGCCGCGGGGCGTCGGGTCGAACCGGTGCGGCAGGCGCCGCAGGACCAGCACCGCGACGACCACGGTGAGGATCTCGACGAGGAGCTGCGTCAGCGCCAGGTCGACGCCCCCGGCGAGGAGGAACCACAGGCCGACGAGGAACCCGATGACACCGAGGAGGGCGAGCGCACCCAGTCGGGACGACGTGCGCACGAGCCCGGCGGCCGCCAGCGCGGTGAGGCCGACGACGACCCAGTCCTCCGGTCGCGTCGTCGGGTTCGCGACCGGCAGGTCGCGCAGGGCGAGCGCACCGACCACGGCGACCCCCGCCACCCCGAGCAGCGGCCACGCGAGGTGCGGGGCCAGCGCCCCGGTGCGCGCCGGGCGGCCGACGGCGTCCCCGAGCCGCAGCACGCGGGAGTAGAGCGCGTCGTAGGCCCGCACTCCCGAGAAGGGCAGGTCCAGGCGCTGGAGCGCGTCGTCGACCGGTCGCCGGGCGAGGAAGAGCCCCACCCCGATCGCGATGGTCACGACGGACATCCACAGCGCCACGGAGGCGAGCCCCGGCCACAGCTTGAGGTCGAGCTCCGGCGCACCGAGCACCGTGTCCTGGACGGCCCGCTCGAAGAACGGGTTGAGATCGGCGACGAAGAGCCCCAGGCCGACGCTCGCGACGGCGGGCAGCGCCGCGGGCAGGAGGAAGGACCAGCGCGGCTCGTACAGACCCGACTGCGCGGTCGGGCCGGCGAAGGCTCCCCAGAGGATCCGTGCGCTGTACGCGAAGGTCACGGCTGCGGACAGGACCGCGACGCCGCCCACGACGGGGCCCCAGCCGCCGGGCGTCTGGAGGAACGCGTAGTACGCCTCCTCCTTGGACACGAAGCCGAGCAGGGGCGGCAGGCCGGCCATCGACATCGCGGCCACGGCGGTGAGTGTCGCGGTGACCGGCATGACGCGGTACAGACCGGACAGGTCGCGGATGTCCCGGCTCCCCGCCTCGCGGTCGATGATGCCGACGAGCATGAACAGGGTGGCCTTGAACAGCGCGTGCGCGAAGGTGTGCAGACCGGCGACGGCGAGCGCCTCGTCCGTGCCGATGCCGACCAGCACGACGATCCAGCCGAGCTGGCTGACGGTGGAGTAGGCGAGCAGCGCCTTGAGGTCGTGCTGCTGGAGCGCGAACACGGCGCCGACGACGGTCGTGACGAGCCCGGCGGTGACGAGCGTGACGGTCCAGAGGGTCGTGTCCGCGAACGGCGGCGAGAAGCGCATGAGGACGTAGATGCCGGCCTTGACCAGCGTCGCGGCGTGCAGGTACGCGCTCACCGGGGTGAGGGCGACCATCGCGTCGGGCAGCCAGAAGTGGAACGGCACCTGTGCCGACTTGGTCATCCCGGCGAGGATCAGGCAGAGCGCGATCCACGGGGCCAGGGGCGAGGCGGCGATCGTCGTGGACTGGTCGATGGTCCCGGTGAGGCTCGTCGTACCGGTGACCGACCAGAGCAGCGCCACCGCCATGAGCAGGGCGAGGCCGCCGGAGCCGGTGACCACGAGCGCTCGCGTCGCGGGACGCGCCTCCTTGAGGCCCTGCCCACCGATGAGGAGGAACGAGCACAGCGTCGTCAGCTCGAAGAACACGAAGAGCAGGACCGTGTCGTCCGCCAGGACGAGGCCCAGCATGGCCGTCGCGAAGAGCGCCAGGAGCCGGTACAGGCGCCCGTGGTCGTAGGCGTCGCTGAGGTACCGCGCGCAGTACGCCATGATCAGCGCGCCGACGCCGAGGGCGACGATCGTGAAGAGCAGGCTCAGCCCGTCCAGCCGGAGCCGGAGCGCGACGTCCAGGGCGGGGATCCAGCTGAGCTCCAGCCGGACCGGGCGCCCGGCGAAGACCTCGCCCACGCCGGTGAGCACGAGCGCGAGGGCGCCGAGGAAGGCCGCGGCCATCGCGTACCCGGCGTTGCGACCGAGGGCGCGGGCGAGCGGGCCTGCCAGGGCGGCGGCGGTCGCCATGACGAGAAGGGCCGCGAGCAGCGTCACGGGGCACCGTTCCTTCCGGTGTCGGGTGGCGTTGCCCCGGTCATCCCGTCAGGTACGGGTGCCCGAGGTCTCCGGAGCTCTCACTCCGGTGCGAGGGGGGTTGATGACGAGTACTTTACTTTCGAGTGATCAACGTTGCGCGTCGAGCAGAGGTTCCCGGACCCCGTTAGCGTGGGCGCGCACCGTCGGACCGCACCCGTCGAACCGCACCCGTCGAACCAGGAGGTGGCTCGTGCCCGAGCTGACGCAGTCCAAGGAAGACCTCACCGCCAAGCTCCTCGGCGTCGTCGTCGCGCTCGGGGCGGCCTGGGTCGCCCAGCAGGTCATCAACCAGGTGTGGAAGAAGGCGTTCGGTCACAAGCCGCCGAAGGCGGAGGACGAGGGCGACCCGCGCTTCGCGGAGGTCGCTGCGGCGGCGACGATCACGGGTGCCGTGGTGGCGCTGTCCCGGGTGCTCGCGACGCGCGGGGCGGCACGCTTCATCCGCTGAGCCGGGCGCCGCGGCGCGCCTGGTCCGCTGAGCC
>NZ_CAMPHH010000121.1 GCF_946885855.1 uncultured Actinotalea sp.
ACGTGAGGCCGGGCGGGGCCGGCGGGGCTCCCGGCGCCGTGGCCCGACCGCGGCACCGCCCAGGTGACCGACCAGGCCGTCCGCGCCCGCTCCTCGACCGGCCGGTCCGCGAGCAGCTCCGGCGGGGCCGCACCGGTCCGCGTCGCGACGACCCACCGCCGGCCGACGTCCCGGAGCGTCCGTGGTGCCCCGCCCGCCTCGACCACGACCTCGGCGAGGCCCGGCAGCGCGAGCAGCAGCGGGTCGCCGACGGCGTCCAGCTGCTCGCGCACCGCCCCGACCGCGCCGGCGTCGCGCAGCGCCAGGACGACGACGGTCGCCCACGGCTCGGCGGGCGCTCCGGCGGGGAGCAGCAGCGCGTCGGCCCCCTGAGGGATCGTCGGCGAGCCGCCCGGCCACGGCAGCCGCAGCGCCGGCAGCTCGCCGTCCCGCCGGTCCACCTCGGCCGCGAGCGACGGGATCGCCGCGACCGCCGCCCGGGTCCGCGCGAGGGAGAAGTGCACGGCGCCGTCGCGGCTGTGCAGCGCGACGTCGTCGGCGACCGAGCGGACCGCCGCGAAGCCCACGCCGAACCGCCCGACGGGAGCCGGCCCCGCGGTGGGGGCGTCGCGCTTGGCGGACGCGCGCAGCGAGGCGAGCGACGCCACGCCGTCGGCGTCCAGCGGGGCGCCCGTGTTGGCGGCCAGCAGGACGCCGGCGTCCCCGTGGTCGACGAGGCGCAGCAGGAGGCGGCCGGGGGCGCCGGCGCGGCTCGCGGCGTCGGCGGCGTTCTGGGCCAGCTCGACGACCACCCGGTCCCGGTACCCGCCGCGGGCGTGGTCCTCCTCCGCGTTCGCGTCCTCGCGGAAGCGCGACGGCGAGGCGGACCAGGCGGTGAGGACCGCCTGGCGCAGACGGTCGGTGCCGAACGGGTCGGTCACTCCTCGCCGGGGACGGGCCCGTCCTCGGCAACGGTCTCCTCCACCGACGCGGGCGCGTCCGTGCCGGCGCCGGCGTCCTCCGCCGCAGCGCCGGGGACCTGGGCCAGGTCGACGAGCTCGAGCGGCTCGGCGTCCGACGGCGGCTCCGGCCAGTCGCTCGGCGAGGCCGGCACGTCCGTCTCCGAGTGGGCGCCGCACCCGTGGTCCATGCTCACGACCTTGCCGTCGTCGGGCGACCACTCGTTCGCGCAGACACCGAACTCCGTGCGCAGCGACCCGCCCATGAGCAGGAGGAACCCGCAGGTCGAGCAGGGCGCGCTCGCGGCGATGGCCTGCGGCGCCGTCGGGCCGTGGGACCCGGCGTACCACCGCTCGGCGGCCTCGGAGCGGCCGGTCCGGGAGAGCACGCGGGGCCGGCCGAGGCCGAGCTCGAAGAGCGCGAGCTCGTCGGCGTCGGCGTCACCGACGGCCTCGTAGCCCTGGTCCAGGCGGTCGTCGTCGGGCAGCCGCGGCAGCACGTCGCCGGCGCCCAGGTCGCCCGGGCGGATGCGCTCGGACCACGGCACCCAGGCGGGCGCGAGGACGGCGCCGGCGCCGGGCAGCAGGTGCACCTCGCACACGGACGGCGTCCGGCCCCGCGGCACGCGGGCGACCGTGACCGTCCACTCCCAGCCGCGCTGGGCGAGCGACGTCGTCGCGAAGCGGTGCGAGACGAGGCGCTCGCCCTCGACGACGAGGCCGAGGTGCTCCCCGACGAGCCCGGGCGAGCCGGCCTCCTGCTCCGCGGCGGCGCGGGCGAGGTCGACGGCGGAGGCGAGGACGGCGTCCTTCGTGGCGGTCGGCATCAGGACTCGAGGTCGTCCGCGACGGCGCGCAGCAGGGTCGCGACCTTCGCCGCGGAGCCCTTCTCGGGGTACCGGCCGCGACGCAGGCCGTTGCCGACGTTGTCGAGGACCTTGATGAGGTCCTCGACGATGACGGCCATGTCGTCGGCGGGCTTGCGGTGCGCCTTCACCACCGACGGCAGCGGGTCGAGGACCTTGACCGACAGGGCCTGCGGCCCGCGGCGGCCGTCGGCCACGCCGAAGTCGACGCGGGTGCCGGGCTTCGGGGCCTGGACGCCGGCGGGCAGCGCCGAGGCGTGCAGGAACACCTCGTCGCCCTCGTCGCTGGCGATGAAACCGAAGCCGCGCTCGGCGTCGAACCACTTGACCTTGCCGGTGGGCACTGGGACCTCTGTCGTGTCGGAGGACGGAACCTGCTCAGGCTACCGGGCGCACGCCTGCGCGACCGCCGCTTTCCCTGGGGGCGCCCACAGGACCCCGCCCCCGCCGTCCGTCACCAGAAGACGGCGAGCACCACGTTCACGACGGCCAGGCCGCCGACGGCGCCCCACTCCCCGGTGCTCACCGACTCCGCCTTCCGGCGGCGCCACGCGATCGCGGCGATGACGAGCGCGATGACGAGCTTGACGCCGATCTTGATGTGGAACTGGTCGGGCAGGTCGCGGTCGGACATCTCGGCGACACCGACGAGCAGGATGCCGGTGGCCAGCGCGGTCAGGGCGCCGTGCACCATCGCGGGCAGGATCCGCTTCTGCGACGAGCGGGTCTGCACGAGGAAGCCACCGATGATCGACGCCAGACCGATGATGTGCAGGACGAGCAGAAGGTCACGGGCGAAGTCCACGGCAGCACTCCTCGGGTTCGGGGGGTCGCGTCGTTGTCGACGCGGCGTCGAGATCGTACCAACGCACCGTCGACATCCCGTGGCACACTGGTCGGCCTCATGCCCCGGATCAGCGCACCGACCGTCGCCGAGCACCGTGCCCGGCGGCGCGCCGACGTCCTGCGCGCGGCGGAGGAGATCGTCGTCGCCGAGGGCAGCCACGCCCTCACGGTCGCGGCCGTCGCGGCCCGCTCGGGCCTGGCGCGTCCCTCGGTCTACGCCTACTTCCCCTCGACGGAGGCGCTGCTCGTCGCGCTCGTCGAGGAGGGGTTCGCGCGCTGGACGGACACGCTGCGGGACGCGACCGCGGACGTGGACGGCCCGCGCGACCTCGTCCGGGCCTGGTTCCGCGCGGCGGCGACGAGCGCCGCGCAGGGCAACCACCTCCTGGCCGCCGCGCTCCGTGACACCCCGCTGCCCGAGGAGAGCCGCACGGGGCTCGACGCCGGGCACCGCGCGGCGTCCGCACCACTGGTGGCGGCCGCGGCCGAGCTCGGCGTCCGCGACGTCGACGGCGCCTCGGCGCTGCTCCAGGGCGTCGTGGCGACCCTGCTCGAGCGCGTGGAGGCCGGGGCGGACGCCGAGGCCGAGGCGGCCCGCGCGGCGCGGTTCGCGCTCGGCGGCCTCGACGCCCTCGCCGCCGGCTGAGGGCCGGCCACCCGCCGCACCCGGACGCCGGCGCAGCCGCCGTAAGGTGGTGCGGATGCCCTCGTTCACGCACGCCCTGCGCGTCCGTGGTGAGGCGGGACTCGTCTCCCTCCTCGCCGCGCGACCGGACCTGGCCGCGCCGCCGCCCTCCAGCGTGCGGTCCCTCGCGGCGCGCGCGGCGAACCGGGTGAGCCTGGACCGGGCGCTCGCCGCCGTCGACGCCGCGGTCCTGCAGGTGCTGGAGGCGGTGCTCGCGCTGGACGGCGCGGCCCGGCCCGGCGACGACGCGCCCCGCACGGGCGTGCCGCTCGGCGACGTCCTCGCAGCCCTCGGTGCGGACCATGGCGCCGGGGCGCGGCCCACGGTCGACGTGCGGCCCGCGGTCCGCACCGCCCTCGACGCCGCCCTGCTGTGGACCGACCCGCCGTCCGGCGACGACGCATGGCCGGCCCTCGCGGACGACGTCGTCCTGCGCCCGGCCCCGGGCCTCGCCGACGTCCTCGGTCCGCACCCGGCGGGTCTGGGACCGACCCTGCACGCGTCGCTCGAGCGCCGCTCGGCCGCCGCCCTCGAGCGGCTCGCGACGGCCGTCGGCGTCGAGGAGCCGCCCGCCGTCGGCGCCGTCGTCGCCCGCCTGAGCCGGCCCGACGTCGTCCGGGACCTCCTCGCCCAGGCCCCGCCCGGGGTCCTACCCGTGCTCACCGCGCTCGCCTGGGGGCCACCGGTCGGCCGCTCGCCGGAGGCGGGTCCCGGCACGCCGTCGCCTGCGCGCGCCGCCGTCGAGTGGGCCCTGCGGCACGGCCTGCTCGCCGTCTCCGACGCCCAGCACGTCGTGCTGCCCCGCGAGGTCGGGCTCGCGCTGCGTGCCGGCCGCACCCACCGGCACCTCGAGGTGCCGCCGCAGGTCGAGGGCCCCGTCGTGGACGACGGCACCGTGGCGGCCGAGTCCGCCCGGCACGCCGAGGAGGCCGTCCGGCTCGCCGCCGGGCTCGTCGCCCTGTGGGGTGAGGACCCGGCGGCCGTCCTGCGGGCCGGGGGCATCGGTGCCCGCGAGCTGCGCCGCGTGGCCCAGCGCCTCGAGGTCGGCGACGGCACCGCCGCGCTCGTCGTCGAGGTCGCGGGCGCCGCGGGGCTCGTGCTCGAGGACGGCGAGGAGTCGCCCGCCATGGCACCGGCCGCCGCCGCCGACGACTGGCTCGACCTGCCGCCCACCGAGCAGTGGGCGGACCTCGCCGTCGCCTGGCTCCGGGCCGAGCGCGCCGCCTGGCTGGTCGGCACCCGTAACGACAAGGGGGCGCTGCGCGCGGCGCTCGACCCCGAGTCACGGCGGCCCTGGGCGCCCCGGCTGCGGCGGACGGTCCTCGCCGTGCTCGCCGACGTTCCCCCCGGGACCGCGCCGACCGCCGGCGTCGTGCACGACCTGCTGCGCTGGCGCACGCCGCGGTCCGTGCCGCCGCTGCACGCGGTGGAGGCGGTTCTCAGCGAGGCGGCCTCGCTCGGCGTCCTCGGCGCCGGGGCCCTGTCCCCCGCCGGCCGCGCGCTGCTCGCGGACGACGACGCGACCGGCGGGGACGGTCCGGGCGGGGACCGTCCGGGCGGGAGAACCGGTCCGGGTGGACTCAGCGCGCCCGCGGCCGCGCTCGCCGGGCAGCTGCCGCCCGACGTCGACGAGGTCCTGCTCCAGGGCGACCTGACGGGGATCGTGCCCGGGCGGCCCTCCCCCGGGCTCTCGGCCCTGCTCGAGGGCGCCGCGCAGGTCGAGTCCCGCGGCGCCGCCCTCACCGTGCGGTTCACCGAGACCTCGGTGCGCCGGGCACTGGACACCGGCCGCACCGCCGAGGACCTCCTCGCCGAGCTCTCCCGGCACGCGCGCGCCGGGGTGCCGCAGCCGCTGGAGTACCTCGTGCTCGACACCGCCCGCCGGCACGGGCGCACGCGGGTGGGCATGGCGTCGTCGTACGTGCGGTCGGACGACCCGGCCCTGCTCGCGGGACTCGCGGAGGACCCGGCGCTGCGGGGCCTGGGCCTGCTGCGCCTCGCTCCCACCGTGCTGGCCGCGCAGGCGACGCCCGCCGCGCTGCTCGCCGCGCTGCGGGACCGCGGCCTGGCCCCGGTCACCGAGGACGGCTCGGGGCAGGTGGTCCTGGGCACGACGGCGGCGCGCCGGGTCCGGCCCGCGCGCGGGCGCCGCGGCACGCCGTCGTCGGTGACGGCCACGGAGGCGGCAGCCGCGCGGGACCGGCGGCTGCACCGCGTCGCGCGGGACCTGCTGTCCGTCGACCGGCGGGAGCAGGCCGACGTCGTCCCCGACGACGTCGCGCGGGGTCCGGCGGCTCCCACCGCGGACCCCGTGCTCGGCCTGGACCTCCTGCGCGAGGCGGCCTCCGCGGGGACCGACGTGTGGCTGGAGATGGTCGACCCGTCCGGTGTGCCGCTGCGCCGCCGGGTCCGGCCGGTCCGGGTCGACGGCGGGCGTGTGCGGGTCGTCGACGCGGAGCGCGAGACGGAGATGACCGTCGCGGTGCACCGCATCGCGTCCGTGAGCAGGGTGTGAACCCGTGCTGCGGGCGTGAGGTGCGCGGACGGCGGGTGAGCCGGAGCGCCGCGCCGACGGAGGCGGCGCCGTCGTGAACGGGAACAGCGCCCGGGACGACGGCGTTACCCAGACCTGTCCCCCACCACGAGGAGCCCGCGTGACCGACGGTCCGCTGATCGTGCAGAGCGACAAGACCCTCCTGCTCGAGGTCGACCACCCCGCCGCCGAGGCCTGCCGCCGCGCGATCGCCCCCTTCGCCGAGCTCGAGCGCGCCCCCGAGCACGTCCACACCTACCGGCTCACGCCGCTGGGCCTGTGGAACGCACGCGCCGCCGGGCACGACGCCGAGCAGGTCGTCTCCGTGCTGCTCGAGCACTCGCGGTACCCGGTGCCGCACGCGCTGCTCGTGGATGTCGCCGAGACGATGGCGCGCTACGGCCGCCTGCAGCTCGTCGCCCACCCCACGCACGGCCTGGTCCTGCACGCGCTGGACCGCCCGGTGCTGGAGGAGGTGCTGCGCTCGCGCAAGACAGCGGGCCTGGTCGGCGCCCGGCTGGACGACGACGACGTCGTGGTCCACGCCAGCGAGCGCGGCCGGCTCAAGCAGGTGCTGCTCAAGCTGGGCTGGCCGGTCGAGGACCTCGCCGGCTACGTCGACGGCGAGGCCCACCCGATCGACCTCGTCACGGACGGCTGGGCGCTCCGGCCCTACCAGGAGCAGGCGGTCGACAACTTCTTCCACGGCGGCTCCGGCGTGGTCGTGCTCCCGTGCGGCGCGGGCAAGACGCTCGTCGGGGCGGGCGCCATGGCCCGGTCCCGCACGACGACGCTCATCCTCGTCACCAACACCGTCTCGGCCCGGCAGTGGCGCGACGAGCTGCTGCGCCGCACCAGCCTGACCGAGGACGAGATCGGCGAGTACTCCGGCGCGCGCAAGGAGGTCCGCCCGGTCACCATCGCGACCTACCAGGTGCTGACCACCAGGCGGAAAGGGGTCTACCCGCACCTGGAGCTGCTCGACGCGCGCGACTGGGGCCTCATCCTCTACGACGAGGTCCACCTGCTCCCGGCGCCGATCTTCCGGATGACGGCGGACCTGCAGGCCCGCCGACGGCTCGGCCTCACCGCGACCCTCGTCCGGGAGGACGGGCGCGAGGACGAGGTCTTCTCCCTCATCGGGCCCAAGCGGTTCGACGCGCCCTGGAAGGACATCGAGGCGCAGGGCTACATCGCCCCTGCCGAGTGCGTCGAGGTGCGGCTCACGCTGCCGGACCGCGACCGGCTGCTCTACGCGACCGCCGAGCCGGAGGACAAGTACCGCCTCGCCGCGTCCGCTCCGGGCAAGAACCAGGTGGTCGAGCAGCTCGTGGCGAAGCACGCCGAGGAGCAGGTGCTGGTCATCGGCCAGTACCTGGACCAGCTCGAGCTCCTGTCGGACCACCTCGACGCGCCGCTCATCACCGGCGAGACGCCGGTCCGCGAGCGCCAGCGACTCTTCGACGCGTTCCGCTCCGGGGAGGTCCGCCGGCTCGTGGTGAGCAAGGTCGCGAACTTCTCCGTCGACCTGCCCGAGGCCGCCGTCGCCATCCAGGTGAGCGGCTCCTTCGGCTCCCGCCAGGAGGAGGCCCAGCGCCTCGGCCGGATCATGCGGCCCAAGGCCGACGGGCGGACGGCGCACTTCTACGCCGTCGTCGCGCGGGACACGGTCGACCAGGAGTTCGCCGCGCACCGCCAGCGGTTCCTCGCCGAGCAGGGCTACGCGTACCGGATCGTCGACGCGGAGGACCTCGTCCCCGGGGCGTGAGAACGGGGCCCGATCCTGGTACGACGAACGACGGCGGCTCGGGGTTCCCGCCGGCCCCGGGCATGACGCGTTCCGCGAACAGGGGGCTGATCAGCGCCGGAACTCGTTGCACGGCGCGGCGGGGTGGTCAAGGATCGACCCGTGACCTCCGCCCGGCCCCGAGCCCTGTCCCTGCCCGCCCGGGCCGCGGCCGCCCTGGCGGGCGCCGCCCTCCTGACCGGCGCCGCCGTGCAGGGGGCGGCGGCGGCCGAGCCGGTCGACCTCGCCGAGCAGGTCGTCGACCAGGCCGGCGTCCTCGGCGGGCAGGCCGCCGAGGTCCAGGAGGCCGTCGACCGGCTCGCCCAGGAGACGGGCACGACGCTGTACGTCGTCTACGTCGACAGCTTCGAAGGCCTGACCCGCGACGAGTGGGGGAATCAGACCGCCGAGCTGTCCGGGCTCGGGAGCGTCGACGCGCTCATGGCCGTCGCGGTCGAGGACAGGGACTTCTTCTACGGGGCGCAGGACGGCACGTCCCTCCAGGCCGCTGTCACCGCCACGAACGCCGACGTCCGGGCGGAGCTGGGCCAGGACGACTGGGCAGGGGCCGCGGTCACGGCCGCCGACGGCATCCGGGCGGAGCTCACGGGCACCAGCGCCGGGACGGACACCGACCCGGGCAGCGGCGGGGCCCCCGTGGCCGACGACGGCGGCGGACTCGGCGGCTTCGTCACCCTGCTCCTGCTGGGCGGTGCGGTCCTCGCCGGGGTCCTGCTCTTCCGCTCGTTCCGCAAGAAGGGCACGGAGGCGGGCACCGGCCGGACGGACGGGCCGCCCTCGCCCCCCGCCCAGGGTCTCCAGGCGCTGCCGACGGAGGAGCTGGACCGCCGGGCCGCCTCAGCACTGGTGCGGGTCGACGACGCCGTCCGGACCTCCGAGCAGGAGCTCGGCTTCGCCCAGGCGCAGTTCGGCCTCGAGGAGACCCGCGAGTTCTCCGCGGTCCTGGAGCGCGCGAAGAAGCAGGTCATCGAGGCGTTCCACCTGCGCCAGGAGCTCGAGGACGAGGTTCCCGACGACGAGGCCACGGTCCGGCGGGTGTCCCTGCAGGTCCTGGCCCTGTGCAAGGAGGTCGCCGAGAGCCTCGACGCCCAGACCGACAGGTTCGACGAGAGGCGCGACCTGCAGCAGCGGGCCCCGGAGCTCCTCGACGCCGACGAGGCGCGCGCGGCCGAGATCGAGGCGCGGATCCCTACCGCCCGGCGCACCCTCGAGCAGCTCGCGGCGACCTACCCGCGGGAGGCGCTCGCGTCCGTGGCGGCCAACCCCGACCAGGCCCAGTCCCTCGTCGAGCAGGTGCGCCTCACGGTGTCCCGGGGCCGGGAGGCGCTCACCGCCGGGGACCGGGGCTCGGCGGTGGACCTCGCCCGCGCGTCCGAGAACGCCATCGGCCAGGCCGCGACGCTCCTGGACGCCGTCGAGCGCGCCGGCAGCGACCTCGCCGCGGCGGCGCAGCGGCTCGAGCGCGCGATCGGCTCGATCAGCTCCGACATCGACGACGCCCGGCGCCTGGCACCGCGCAGCACCGAGGTCGCGCCCCGCGTGGACTCGGCGCGGCTGGCGATCGAGCAGGCGCAGGCCGCCCGGATCGGCGGCGACCCGCTCGCGGCGCTGCGGACCATCACCGAGGCCGAGGCGGAGCTGGACCGCGCCCTGGCCCCGCACCGGGAGGAGGAGGAGCGGCGCCGTCGGGCGCAGCAGCACCTCGGCGAGACCCTCGGCCGCGTGGACTCCATGGTCCGCGCGACCGCCGACTTCATCACCACCCGCCGCGGCGCCGTCGGCCCGGAGGCCCGGACGCGGCTCGCCGAGGCCGCGCGGCTCCTGCAGCTCGCGCAGGACCAGGCGCGCACCGACCCCGAGGCCGCCCTCGCGACCGTCCAGCGCGCCGAGCGCCTCGCGCACGAGGCCCAGCAGATCGCCCACGCCGACGTCGACGACTTCGACCGCCGCAACCGGCCGCCCACGCAGTACCACGGCGGTCCGAACATCGGCGGGATGATCCTCGGCGGCATCCTCATCGACTCGATCC
>NZ_CAMPHH010000122.1 GCF_946885855.1 uncultured Actinotalea sp.
CCCGGGCACGGTCCCGGGCACGGTGCCCGACGACCTGCCCGGGGAGGGCGCCTGGGCGCCCTCCCCGGTACCGGGTGCCTCCCTCACGGCTGCCGGCCGCCCGCGGTGCCGACCGGCTCGGCCTCGGGCACGTCGCCGACGACCGGGTCGGGCTCGGCGCGGCGACGCTCCCGGTTCATCGCCTGCACCGCCTCGACGGTGACCCACAGCGCCGCCACGAAGATGACGACGTCCATCCCGAACAGCAGCCAGTTCTGCTGGTCGAAGAACTGGACCGCCTGGACGGCGAGGGCGTAGACGGACATGACCAGCACGAACGCGAGGGGGACCAGGGTGTAGACCGGGTTCCGGCCCGCGCGGATCAGCATGATCGAGATGATCGAGAGGGTCAGGGCCGCGAGGAGCTGGTTCGTCGTGCCGAAGAGCGGCCAGATGACCATGCCGCCCGCCCCGTCGCCCCCGGCGCCGAAGGCGAGCCCGAGGCAGAACGCCAGGGCGATGAGCGTCCCGGCGACCGTCCCGATCCGCCGGCCGGCGACCTGGGCGGCCTCCTGGACGACGAAGCGCTGCAGCCGCAGGCCGGTGTCCATCGTGGTGGCCGCGAAGAGCACCGCCATGGTCGCCAGGACGGTCGCGGACAGGCTCTCGGGGATGCCGAGGCCCGTGTTGAGGATGGTGCCGCCACCCTCGACGAACGCGTTGACCCCACCGTTGCCGAAGGCGCTGTAGACGTTCTCCCAGTCGGCGAGCGTCGCGAAGCCCGCGGTGGCCGCGATGATCGCCCCGAGGGCGAGCAGACCCTCGCCGACCGCGCCGAAGTACCCGACGAAGCGCGCGTCGGTCTCACGGTCGAGCTGCTTGGAGCTCGTGCCCGAGGCCACCATGCCGTGGAACCCGGAGATCGCACCGCACGCGACGGTGACGAACAGCAGGGGCACGATGCTCGGGGTGTTCTCCGGCACCGCCGTGTTGAAGGTGGGGGCGACGACCGACGGCGCTGCGACCGCGACGGCCGCGAAGAGGATGCCCAGGCCGATGAAGAGCTGGAGCCCGTTGATGTAGTCCCGCGGCTGGAGCAGCATCCACACCGGCAGCACGGAGGCGATGCCGGCGTAGACGAAGAGGACGACGATCCAGAAGGACTGCGCGGACAGGCCCAGCACGGTCTCGGGCAGCACGACCGGGACGTTGTCCCCGAGCACGATGAGCGAGTAGAGGACGACGACGCCGCCGACCGACGGCCACAGCAGCCGCATCCGGTACCGGTAGATGAGCTGGCCGATGACGAGCGCCACGGCGATCGCACCCCACGTGGGGATGACGGCCGTCGGGGTGGACACCAGGAGGCCCGAGATCACGACGGCGAAGGCCGCGTTGACCATGAGCAGGAGCAGGAAGATGACCACCAGGAAGAGGTTGCGCCCCCGCGCCCCGATGTAGCGGCCCGACAGGGCACCCATCGACTGGCCGCGGTGCCGCGCGCTGGCCCAGAGTGCGCCGAGGTCGTGCATGCCCGCGAAGAAGACGGTGCCGAGCGTGACCCAGAGGAAGGCGGGCAGCCAGCCCCAGATGACGGCGATCGCCGGACCGACGATCGGTGCGGCGCCGGCGACCGAGGTGAAGTGGTGGCCCCACAGCACGAACTTGTTCGTGGGGACGTAGTCGACCCCGTCGTTCACCTGGTGGGCGGGGGTGCGGTAGTCGGGGTCCAGGCGCAGGACCCGCTTGGCCAGGTGCTTGGAGTAGAAGGCGTAGCCGAGCGCCATCGTCCCGACGCCGACCACCAGCAGGACCAGTGAGCTCATGGTGCTCCTCGTCTCAGGGGAGGTCGCACGTCGTCGTGCTCGCGCGTCGCCCCCGGACGCCACCCCGCGACCTCCTTGTGCGGGCTTGACGCGGGGGAGGGTAACACAACGGAGTCATGTGCGGCATGACGCACGGTGACCGCTCCATGACCGTGTTGTCCTCTTTGTCACGTCGCATCCTGGGCGTCGCCGGGGCCGCCATTCGTCATGTCGAGGTCAAGAGCCCAGCGTCGCCAGTCCGTCCAGGAGGCGGGTCACGTCGTCGTCGTCGGTGTAGGGCGCGAGCCCGATGCGGAGGGCGCCGTCGTCGCCCAGGCCGAGGTGGCGGGACGCCTCCAGCGCGTAGAACGAGCCGTTCGGAGCGTTGACGCCGCGGTCGCCGAGGTGCTGCCGGACGTCCGCGTCCGCCACGCCGTGCACCCGCAGCAGCAGGGTCGGGGTCCGCGAGGCGGCCCGCGACCACAGGGTGATCCCGCCGATCTCGGCCAGTCCGGCCTCGAGCCGCTCACGCAGCCGGTCCTCGTGGGCCTCCACCGCAGCCATCCCGGCGAGGACGCGCTGCCGTCGCGTGGTCACCCCGCCCCCGCTCGCCTCGGTGCCCAGCCCGGCGACGACGTCGACCGCAGCGGTGCACCCGGCGAGCAGCTCGTACGGCAGCGTGCCCAGCTCGAACCGCTGCGGCACGGCGTCCGACGACGGCAGGAGCTTGGCCGGTTGCAGCGTCTCCAGGAACGCCGGGTCCGCGGCCAGGACGCCGAGGTGGGGGCCGAGGAGCTTGTAGGGCGAGCACAGGAACACGTCGGCACCGAGCGCTTGGACGTCGGTCGGGACGTGCGCGGTGGAGTGCACCCCGTCCACGACGAGCAGCGCGCCGGCGGCGTGCACGACCTGCGCGATCGCGGGCACGTCAGGTCGGGTCCCGATGAGGTTCGACGCCGCGGTGACGGCGACGACGCGCGTGCGCGGTCCGACCGCAGCCGCCACCGCCTCGACCGGGAGCTCGCCCGTGGTCGGGTCGAAGTCCACCCAGCGCAGCGTGGCGCCGACGCCCTGCGCGGCGAGGACCCAGGGCCGGATGTTCGCGTCGTGGTCCAGCCGGCTGACGACGACCTCGTCGCCCGGCCCCCACCCCGCGGCGAGCGTGCGCGCCAGGTCGAAGGTCAGCTGCGTCATGCTCCGTCCGACGACGACGCCGCGCGGGTCGGCGCCGAGCAGGTCGCCGAGCGCCGCCCGTGCCCCCGCGACCACTTCCGTGGCCCGCCGCTCGGCCCGCGTGACGGTGCCCGCGTTCGCCGTGGCGGCCGTCATCGCGTCCGCGACGGCGTGCGCCACCTCGACCGGGACCTGCGAGCCGCCGGGCCCGTCGAAGTGGGCGGCGCCCTCGGCCAGTGCCGGGAACCGGGCGCGGAAGGCCGCGACGTCGTAGGTGCCCGCGGGCGTGGCGGTCGTCGGGGAGGTCGTCATAGCGCCAGTGTGACGCCGGATCGGCGGACGGGCCGGACGGCGCCCGGTCGCGCACGCTCACGCGCCGGGCGACGCTGGTGCCATGTCGATGATGGAGCCGTTCATCCCCCACCCGAAGGACGAGGAGACCGTCGCGGCCGCCGATCCCGGCGCCGGGGCGCCGGCGCAGGCCGACGGCGTCGCGACGGAGCCGGCGGGCGAGGAGTTCCGCCGGGCGGGTCGGGACCCGCTGACCCACGAGCCGGTCGAGCCGTCGCGCGAGGGTGGCGTCGAGGACACCACGCCCGAGAAGTGATCGACGTCATGCGTGATCTTCGTCATGCCGGGGCCATATAGCGGCAAAGGCATTCCTGCATCTTCGTACGCTCGTGGTGTCGCCCGTGCGGATCTCTCCGAGGCCGCCGCGCGGCCCCTGTCACGACGAGCCCGAGGACCGCCATGACACCGCCCCCCACCCACCCTGGGCCCTTCGGCGCGAGGACGCTCGCGCGCCGGCGGTCCGCCCGCCGAGCCGGTCTCGCCGCCGGCCTCGTCGCCGTCGCGACGGTCGTCGTCGCCGCACCGGCCGCCGCGCACGCGCGCTGGTTCGCCGAGACCGCCCCCGGCGGTGACTGGGGCTTCTTCTTCTCGCCGGTCCCCCTGGCGCTGACCGGGACCATGATCGCGGTGACCGTCGCCTGGCGGCTGGCCTCGCGTCGCCTGCCGACGCCCGAGCTGCCGTTCCTCGCGCCGCTCGGTCGCCTCGCCCCCTGGGTGCCGCGCCTGCTCGCGATCCACATGGGCGTCTCGCTGCTGGCCTTCTCGGTCACGGGCGCGTTCCTCACGCCGGCCATCCCGATCGACGACGTCCCCGGCGGCGTCCTCGCCGGCGTGGTCCAGGGGCTGGTCGGCGTCTGGCTCGTCACCGGCGTGTACCTGCGCCCGGCGGCCGCCGCGCTCGTCCTCCTCGGGCCCCCGGTGCTGCTCACCGCGGGCCCCGTGCAGCTCCTGGAGACGGCCGACACCCTCGCCGTCGCCCTCTTCCTGGCGATCGTCCCGCCGTCGCACCGCGGCGTGGGTCACGTGGACCCCAGTGGCCTGCAGACCCGGTGGGCCGTCTTCCTCCTGCGCCTGCTCGTCGGCGTCGCCCTCATCACGCTCGCGTTCGCCGAGAAGCTGACGAACCCGGACCTCGCCCGGAACCTCCTCGAGGAGTACCCGGTGATGAACCTGCCGCAGCAGCTCGGTCTGCCCGTCCCGGTCGACGTCTTCATCGCCTTCGCGGGAGCGACCGAGATCCTCTTCGGCCTGCTCATCATCTCCGGTGCCCTGCCGCAGGTGACGGTGCTCGTCGCCCTGGTGCCGTTCAACCTCACGCTGCTCGTCTTCGGCACGACCGAGGTCATCGGGCACCTGCCCGTCTACGGGGCCTTCCTGGCGCTGCTGGCGTACGGCTCCAGCCGCGACGCGTCGTCCGCCCTGCCGTGGTTCCCGCGGCGGGCGGACGTCCGCGAGGCGCTCACGGCCCTGCACGCCTGGGCGCTCGGCGGTGTGCAGACCGCACGCGACGTCGCCGCCGGCCGGCGGTCCCGCCTCGCCGGCCTCGGCCTCCCGGGCGTGGACGGAGCCGCGGCGCCGCTGCCGGGGGCGCGGGCCGCCGGAACCGGCGCGGCCGCTGCGGGCCGGTCAGCCCTGGGTGGCCCGACGACGTCCGGCGCCACCCCGACGACGGCGGCGGCCGGCGGTCGCCTCGCCGCCACCGGCGGCCCGGGTGCCCGAGCTGCCGGGGGAGCCGGCAGCGCTGGCGGTGCCGGAACCGCTGACGGTGCGGCCGCCGGTGGTGGCGACGACCGGTGACGTCCCGCCGACGGCGTGCGCCCGACCGCCCGTGCGCTGACCCGGCGCGGCGGCGGCGGGGCGGGACGACCGTCCCGCACCCCCGCGGCCTCCACGGCCGGAGCGGCCGCCCGGGGCGCCCGTCCCGGAACCCGAGGTCACCGCCGACTGCCGCAGCGGCGACGCGGACGGCGCCACGAACGCCGCGACGGCCCCGACGAGGGCGTCCAGCCGAGCGTCGCCCGGCGCGACGGCGACCGGCCTCACGTCGATCTTCGCCGCACGGGTGAGCAGGCGGACGTCCTGCCGCTGCTCCGGGAGCATCAGCGTGACGACGTCGCCGCCGGACCCGGCGCGCGCCGTGCGTCCGGACCGGTGCAGGTACGCCTTGTGCTCCGCAGGCGGGTCCACGTGCACGACGAGCTCGATCTCGTCGACGTGGATCCCGCGCGCGGCGATGTCCGTGGCGACGAGCACGCGCACGTCGCCGCCGGAGAAGGCCTCGAGGTTCCGCTCCCGGGCGTTCTGGCTGAGGTTGCCGTGCAGGTCGACGGCGGGGATGCCGGCGGTGGTGAGCTGCTTGGCGAGCTTCTTCGCCTGGTGCTTGGTGCGGGTGAAGAGGACCCGCCGACCGCGGCCGGATGCCAGGTGGTGGACGACGTCACGCTTCGCGTCGGCGTCGGCGACCTCGAGGACGTGGTGCGTCATGGCCACGACCGGCGACTCCGCGGGGTCGACCGAGTGCTGCACGGGCTTGGTGAGGAAGCGCTGCACCAGCTGGTCCACACCGTTGTCCAGCGTTGCCGAGAACAGCAGCCGCTGACCCTGCTTCGGCGTGCGGTCCATGATGCGGCGGACGCCCGGCAGGAAGCCCAGGTCGGCCATGTGGTCCGCCTCGTCCAGCACGGTGATCTCGATCCCGTCGAGCGAGAGCAGCTTCTGGTTCAGCAGGTCCTCGAGGCGGCCGGGGCAGGCGACCAGGATGTCGACCCCGGCGTCGAGCGCCGTGACCTGACGGTGCTGCGAGACGCCACCGAAGATCGTCGTCGTCCGCAGCCCGAGGGCCTGGGCCAACGGGGCGACGACGGCCTCGATCTGGTTGGCCAGCTCACGGGTCGGGCACAGCACGAGGCCGCGGGGGCGGCGGGGGCGGCGGCGCTGGGCCACGTCGCCCCCGGCGCCGAGCCGGGCGGCGAGCGGCAGGGCGAACGCCAGCGTCTTGCCCGAGCCGGTGCGGCCGCGGCCGAGCACATCGGTCCCGCGCAGCGAGTCGGGGAGCGTCGCGGTCTGGATCGGGAACGGGGTGGTGATGCCCTGCTCCGCGAGGACACGGACGACAGGGGTGGGCAGGCCGAAGCCGGCAAAGGTGGTCACAGGGGGGCCTCTCAGGGCTCGAGGGTCGGGGTCCGCCGCCAGACAATCCGGGGGGATCTCCACGACGCGGGCGCGCAGACGTGCGCTGCCACGGGGAGTACTCTCGCACACATCCCATCACTGCGCGAGGACCGGTCGTGCCAGGCGGTGGGGCGCCGACGCGACCGCGGCCGTCCCCGGGCGCCCGAGAGCACCGGAGAAGCCTGTGACCTCGGTCTCCTCCGCCCCATAGGGCGTGAGAGCGCTTCCGCCGGAGGCGTACGGTGCCAGACGTGCCCGACCGGCACCTGGCACCCAGGGGGACGCCCTCTGCCGTGCCACCGTGTTCGACGCCCCAGGAGGGCCCCCACCGATGATGCGTTCCACCCTGCGTCCGGCACTCGCCGGGCTCGCTGCCGCTGCTGTCCTCATGACCGCCGCCTGCTCCGCCGACGAGGAGTCGACCGCCGCGGAGACGACCGCGGAGGCCTCGCCCGAGGAGACCGCTGCGCCGTCCGCTCCGGCCGAGGAGGAAGAGGGGCCCGTCGACGTGCCGAACGTCACCGGCCTCATCCTCGAGACAGGTCAGTCCAACCTCATGCTCGCCGGTCTCGAGGCCGAGCTCGTCGACGGGACGGGCGCCACGGTCGAGGTCGACGACCCGCTGACCTTCCTCATCGTGGGCCAGGACCCCGCCGACGGCCAGCTCGAGCCCGGCGAGGCGGTCGTCCTCACCGTCGAGCCGCGCGGCTGACGTCGCGCGCCCGGACCTGTCGGGTCCGGTGACCCGCCTGGAGCCGGGCCCCGCCACGGGTCCCGGCTCCACGCGGTCCGGGGCCGGTGTCGTGACCCGGGGACCTTCCGGCCTTGGCGGGCACAGGGGTGGGCGCCACGCTGGATCCATGGTCGAGCACCCGTCCCTGCAGTTCCTGGGGGCCGCAGGCACCGTGACCGGCAGCCGGTTCCTCCTCGAGTGGCACGGCCGCCGCGTCCTCGTCGACTGCGGTCTCCATCAGGGCGAGCGGGAGTGGCGCCGGCGGAACTGGGAGGACTTCCCCGTGCCGCCCGGCTCGATCGACGTCGTCCTGCTCACCCACTGCCACCTGGACCACAGCGGCTGGCTGCCCCGGCTCGTCCGGGACGGCTTCACCGGCCCGATCTGCCTGACGGAGGGCACCGCGGCGCTGACGGAGATCGTGCTGCGGGACAGCGCACACCTCAACGAGCGCGACGCGGAGCAGGCACGGGCCGGCGGCTGGTCGCGCCACGACCCGCCGCTGCCGCTGTACTCGGTCGCCGACGCCGAGCTCGCGATCCGGCAGTTCCGCGCGGTGCCGACCGGCGTGCCCGTCGACGTCGCCGACGGCGTCCGGGCGACCTTCGTCCCGGCCGGTCACGTCCTCGGCGCCGCGAGCATCCTCGTCGAGGCCGGTCCGCCGCCCGGGTTCTCGGTCCTCTTCTCCGGGGACCTCGGCCGCGACCGCCACCCGGTGCTGCGCCGCCGGGCCGCCCCGCCCGCGGCGACCACCGTCGTCGTGGAGTCGACGTACGGCGACCGCGTCCACCCGGAGCCGCGACCGGCCCACGAGGCGTTCGCCGACGCCGTGCGCCGGACCGTCGCGCGGGGGGGCTCCGTGCTGGTGCCGGCGTTCGCGGTCGACCGCACCGAGCTGGTCCTGCACCAGCTGGTCGTGCTGCGGCGGGAGGGTCGGATCCCGCGCGTCCCGATCTTCGTGGACAGCCCCATGGCCCTCGCGGCGCTGGAGGTGTACCGGCGCCCCTCGCTGCGGCACGAGCTGCGGGAGGACGTCGCGGTCCCCCTCGTCGACCTCGCCGACGTGCACGCGGCCCGGACCCCCGAGGAGTCGATGGCGCTCAACGCCCCGCACCGGCCGTGCATCGTCGTCTCGGCCTCCGGCATGGCCACCGGCGGGCGGGTGGTGCACCACCTGCGCCACATGCTGCCGGACCGCCGCAACACGGTGGTGCTCACGGGCTTCCAGGCGCCGGGGACGCGGGGGCGCGCCCTGCTCGACGGGGCGCGCGAGCTGAAGGTGCACGGCCGGTACGTCCCTGTGCGCGCGGAGGTGGTCGCGGACGAGGAGTTCTCCGTGCATGCCGACGCCGACGAGCTGCTGGGCTGGCTCCGGGAGCTGCCGGAGGTACCCGACGTCGTCTACGTCGTCCACGGGGAGGCCGAGGCGTCCGCCGCCCTGGCGCGGCGGATCCGCGACGAGCTCGACTGGACCGCCGTCGTCCCGCGGGCGGGGGAGCGGGTCGCCCTCCTGGGCCGCGCGTCGCCGTGACCGCTCCGACCACCGCGCCGGGGCGGGCCCCCTCGGGACCGCCCGGTCAGGCGTAGCGCGCCACGAGCTCCTCGAGGTGGCGCCGGTAGCCGCCGCCGAAGAGGACGGCGTGCATGCCCACCGGGTACACCTGGTGCAGGGGGAGGAGCTCCCGCCAGCTGTCGGGCAGGCGCCCGGCCGCCGTCTCCGCGTAGGCGGCGAGCACGCGCTCCAGGTGCGGCAGGCCGAAGAGGTCGAGCATGGCGAGGTCGGTGAGCGCGTGGCCGCCGTGGGCCGCCGGGTCGACGAGGACGGCGCCCTCGGCGGTCCACACCACGTTGCCGGACCACAGGTCCCCGTGGAGGCGGGCCGGCGGGGCGTCGTCGTCGAAGGCGCCGGCCGCCACGCGATCGGCCAGGCGGTCCAGGGCCGCGGCGACGGCGGGCGGCAGCGCTCCGCCGGCGGCGAGCTGCTCGCGGACGGACCCGACGCGGTGCCGGGCGTAGAACGACCCCCAGGTCGCGTCGTGCCCCGCGGGCAGCGGGCGCGGGTCCTCCAGCGGCCCGAAGAAGCCGTCCCCGGTCCACCCCGGTGGTGGGCTGCCGAACGCGGGCGCACCGGCGGCGTGGGTGGCAGCGAGGGCGCGGCCGAACGCCTCGCCGTCGGCCGCCGACGGCGAGCGCGGCGTCAGCCGGGTCAGCTCCAGCGCGGTGTCCCAGACGCCGAGGACCTCGACGACCCGTGCACCCCCGGGGACCGCGAGCCAGCGCAGGCCCGCGGCCTCGCACGCGAAGAAGCCCCGTGGGGCGCCCGTCCGGCGCTTCACGAACGTCGTCATCGGGCGAGTTCACCACGGCGCCCGTGCGGGCCGACCCCGCGGGGTCATGCGTTCTTCGTGGTCAAAGCGCTGTTCTGAAACAGATTC
>NZ_CAMPHH010000123.1 GCF_946885855.1 uncultured Actinotalea sp.
CCGGCCTCCTAGTCCCGCGTCCTCCGGGGCTGTTTATGTTTTGAATTTCCGCCGCGGGCGACGGGTTCGGGGTCGCGGCGGGTGAGGTGGCGGGCGCGCAGGGGGCGGGCGGTTCAGGTGACGCGGCGGCGAGCGGGGACGGCGGGACGGCCGGCACCGCTGACGGCGGGACGGACGACACCGCTGACGGCGGCTCGGGCGGTTCCTCGGGCGAGGGGTCGGAGGGCGGCACGGACACGACGGACGGCGGCACCGCGGACCCGGGCGCGAGCGGCGCGCCGGTCGCTGGGCCGACGACGCCCGGGACGGACCCGACGGGTCCCGCGGATCCCAGCGACCCCACGGACCCGCGTCCCACCGACCCGGACCCGACGGACCCGACGGACCCGACGGACCCGACCGACCCGACCGACCCGGGCCCGACGGACCCGACCGACCCGACGGACCCGACCGACCCGGGGCCGACCGATCCGACCGACCCGACCGACCCGGGCGCGGTCGTCCTCGCGGTCACCCCGCGCCCGGGGCTCGAGGTCAGCGCCGGCGAGCCGGCGCTGCTCATGGTCGACGTGACGAACACCGGCACGCTCGCCGCCGCGGAGGTGCGGACGGAGGTCGTCTTCGGCGAGGGCCTCACCTGGCTGCTCGAGGCGCTGCCGGAGCCGGGCCCCGGCGGACGATCGGTCCCGCGCGCCGCCGCGGCCGGCGGCTGGAGCTGTGCGCCCGACGAGGCCGACCCGTCGCACATCGGCGTCTGCGTCGTGCAGGACCTCGAGCCGGGGGAGTCCACGACGCTCCGGGCGAGCGTCGTCATCGATCCGGCCGACCTGGACGGGGAGACGACCCTGCCGGTCACGGTGCGCACCTGGGCTCCCGGTCACGGCGACCGGCCGACCGGCACCCCGGTGCCGGGCGTGCTCCGGTCCCAGCCGGCGGACGTGCGCGTCGCCGACGGCGTGCCGGCGGTCCTCCAGGCCGCGCTCGACGAGCCGGTCGTCCAGCGTCTCGCCGTCCCGGTGCGCAACGCGGGCGGTACGACCGCGCGCGGCGTGCGGGCGGCTGTCTCCGCGGCAGACCTGCCGCCCGGGCTCGTGCTGCGCGGCGTGCCCGGCGACGGCTGGGCCTGCCTCGCCGACGGGACCGGCGGGCTCGCGTGCACCGCGGACCTCGGTCCCCGGACGGAGCGGCCGCTCACCCTCGAGGCCGTGGCTCCCGCCACCGACGTCGCCGCGGGGACGGGGCTGCTCGACGTCGCGAGCCCCGTCGTCGTCGAGGTCGCGGTGGACGTTGCCGCCACGCCGGGCCGCACGACGCTCGAGGTCCGCTCGGCGCCCGCGGCCGTCGTGCTCGGCCAGGGCGCGCCGGTGTCGCTGGAGGCGTCGGTCACCGAGCCGACCGCGACCACCGTGGTCCTCCCGGTCCGCAACGCAGGCGCGACCACGGCCCGCGACCTGCGCGCGACCGTGACGCTCGACGCCCCGCTGCCCGAGGGCGTCACCCTCGCGGCGCGGTCGCCGTGGGACTGCACCGCCGCCGACGACGCCCTGGCGTGCTCGCTCGCGGCCCTCGCCCCGGGCGCTGCGCAGCCGCTCGAGCTCGCGGCGACCGCGGGCACGACGCTGCGGGACGTCGACGAGCTGGTGACCGTGACGCTGGCCGTGCCCGGCGCGACCGGCCCGGGGACCGGCGGGTTGCACGTCGTCTCCGCCCCCGCCGACCTCCACGCGGCGCTCGTCGCGCCGGACGCGCCGGTCGCGGCCGACGAACCGCAGGAGTTCGTGCTCGCGGTCCGCAACGACGGCGGCACCCGGGCCCTCGGCGTCCCCGTCGCCCTCACCCTGCCGGCGCCGCTCACGCCGGCCACGGCGGTCGCTGACGGCTGGTCGGCGTGCGACGCCGGGGTGTGCCGGACGGTGGACGTGCCCGCCGGCGGCGCGGTCGAGGTCACGCTCACCGTCGCGGCGACGGGCCTGGAGCCGGGCGCGGACGAAGGTGTCGTGGTCACCGGTACGGTCGGCGGCTCGTCCGTCTCGACGACCGTCCGCGTCGTCGGTCCGCCGCGCCCGCTTCCCGCCGTGCTCGCGGTCTCCGTCCCGACGACGACCACGCTCCAGCGCGGTGTCCCGGGCACCGTCCTCGTGACCGTCCGCAACGAGGGCGGCACGGCGGCTCGCGACGTCGAGGTCGACGTCGACCTGCCGGGCGGGGTCTTCGCATCCGCAGCCGCGGCGGACTGCACCGCCGCCGGAGGCGCGAACCGCACGCTCACGTGCCGGGTCGGGGACGTCCTGCCGGGCGCGTCCGTCGAGCTCGGGGTCGGCGTCGTGGCGCCGGGCAACGCCGGTGGCGCCGTTCTCACGGTCGTCGCCCGAACCGGCTCGCAGGCGACGGCGCCCGCGTCCTCCACCATCGTCATGGGTCAGGTTCCGCAGGACCCCGGCAACGGCGACGAGCCGGGTGAGGGTGGACCGGGTGACGGCGTCGAGCCCGGTGACAGCGGCGACCCCGGCGACGGCGAGCCGGGTGACGCCGAGCCGGGTGACGGCGAGCCGGGGGCCGGTCAGCCCGGCGGGGGTGGCGGTCCCGGTGACGGCGGGCCGGGTGACGGCGAGCCGGGTGACGGGGCCGAGCCCGGAGAAGGGCCCGGTGACGAGCCCGGGGACGGTGCGGAGGTCGTCCGCACGACGCTGGACCTCGACGCGTCCCGGCTGGAGGTCGACCGTCGGAGCGACGCCGTCCTGCGTCTCGAGGTGACGGCCGGGTCGGCGGCGCCGCTGCGCGACGTCGTCGTGCAGATCTGGAGCCTGGGCGCCCCGTGGACCGGTGCCGCGCCGTCGGGCGGCTGGACCTGCGAGACGCGGACCTTCCTCTTCCTCGGCAGCGGCGTCCGCTGCACCCGGAGCGAGGTCGCGGGCGCGTCGACGGCGCGCCTGGACCTGCCCGTCGACCTCCGGGGCGACCGCGCGCTCGCGTTCGCCAGCGCCGAGGCCCGCAACGCCCGGTCGTCCGGCGTCGTCGTCGCCGAGGTCGAGCTCGACGACTGACCTCGGGCGACCGGGGCCCGGCCCACCTCAGTCGGGCTGCCCGGCGCCCTCCTCGAGCGCCTCCACGGACCCGTCTCCGGGCTCGCCCCGCCCCGCAGCCTGGACGGCCGCGTCGACGAGGTCCTCCCCGTTGACCAGCTCGAGCGTCAGGCCGACCACGGCCGCCTCGTCGAGCAGCCCCATGATGGTGCGGGCGACCTCGTCGCGGGTCACCGAGCCCTCCGTCGCGACCTCGCCGAGCGAGGGTTCCAGCCGCACGCGGCCGGTGCCGTCGTCGTCGGTCAGCCGCCCCGGACGCAGGATCGTCCAGTCGAGGGACCGCGCGCGCAGGTCGCCCTCGCTGGCGGCCTTCGCCCGGAGGTACGGCCCCATGGCCTCGTCCAGCGGCACCTCCTCGGCGCGGTCCGCGCCGACGGAGGACACGAGGACGTAGCGCGCCACGCCCGCGCGCTCGGCGGCATCGGCGAGGAGTGCTGCTCCGCCCCGGTCGACCGTGTCCTTGCGCTCGGCCGAGGAGCCCGGACCGGCTCCGGCGGCGAACACGACGGCGTCCGCCCCGTCCAGCACCGGCGCCAGCTCCGTGGCCGTGCTGTGCTCGAGGTCGACGACGGCGGCCCGGCCACCTGCCGCCTCGACGTCCGCGGCGTGCGCGGGGTTGCGGATGAGCCCGACGGCCTCGTCCCCGCGCTCGGCGAGGAGTCGGGTCAGGCGGAGGGCGATCTGGCCGTGGCCACCGGCGATGACGGTACGCATTCGATCACGCTAGGTGGGGCGTCGTCGGCCCGCATCCGCTCGGCTGCGGCCGCCGGCGCGCGATCCTCAGGCGGGCGGGCCCGGCGGCAGGAGGCGCGGGCCGCCGTCCGGGTGGCGCAGGCGGTGCTCCCAGCGCCGCCACGTCGGGCTCGTGGTGCGGTGCGCCGCGACGGTGCGGAACCCGCGGGCGAACCGCCGCCGCAGCTGCCGGCCGCCGCGCAGCGAGCGTCCGGACACGCCGACCCGCAGCGTGCGGTCCCGGCGGATGCGCGCGCCCGGGCCGAGCGCGAAGGCGAGGTCGGCGTCGTCGTGCACCTCCGGGTCCCACCGGTTGACCCGGTCCCGCACGGCGAGCCACGCCGGGCGGCGCAGCGCCATGTTCGAGCCCCACAGCGGCGGGTGGGCGAGCGCCCCGTGCATCGAGGCGTAGTAGGCGCCGAGGTAGAGCCGCGCGAGCAGCGGGCCGCGTGGGCCGAGGTCGTAGAAGTCGCCGTCGCCGGTCAGGGCGTCCAGCCCCGGGTCCGCAGCGAAGGCCCCGGCGATGCGGGCGAGCCAGTCCGCCGGCGCCCGGGTGTCCGCGTCGCAGCGCACGATGACGTCGCCCAGCGCCGCGTCGTACCCCGCGGAGGCCGCGGCGGGGATGCCCGGCCGCGGCTCGACCACGACGCGCGCGCCGTGCTCGAGCGCGACGGCCACCGAGTCGTCGGTGCAGCCGTTGTCCACGACGACGACCTCGAGCGGCGCGAGCGTCTGGGCGGCGAGGGCGCCGAGGCACGCGCGCAGCGCCGGGGCGTCGTCCTTGACCGGGATGACGACGGACAGCGTGGGGCTCACGACGGTCCGCCGGGGCGGCCCGGGCGCCGGGTGCGGCGTGGATGCACGTTTCTCTCCCTGCGAACACGGGCCGGGGAAAAGGGTCGACTCTCGACTCCCCGTGCCGGATCGATCACCATGGTGCACCAGGCGCTGCGGCACAGGGGGCGACGACCGGGTCCAGCACCACGGACGAAGGTCCCACCATCCCCCTTATGCTCAGCGTGCTGAGTATTCGATGTCGCCTGCCGGAAGGTCCGCCCCATGACTGCACGTGAGACCGTCGTCCTCCTCGACGACGACGGGATGCGGACCGGGACCGCCGACAAGGCCACGGTCCACACCACCGACACCCCGCTGCACCTGGCGTTCTCGGTGCACCTCCTGGACGAGGCCGGCCGCGTGCTCGTCACCCGCCGCGCGCTGAGCAAGAAGACCTGGCCCGGGGTGTGGACGAACTCGTTCTGCGGCCACCCTGCCCCGGACGAGTCCTTCGAGGACGCGATCCGGCGCCGCGCCGTGGACGAGCTGGGCACGGAGGTCGCCGACATCACCCTGGTGGCGCCGGACTTCCGCTACCGCGCCGTCGACGCCTCCGGGGTCGTGGAGAACGAGATCTGCCCGGTGTTCACGGCGCGCGTCGTCGGCGACCTCGCCCCGCACCCGGACGAGGTGATGGAGGTCGCCTGGGTCGAGCCGGAGGACCTGCGCCGCGCGATCGCGTCCGCGCCCTGGGCGCTGAGCCCGTGGCTCGTGGAGCACGCCGACGACGTCCCGCTGCTGCGCGAGGGTGACGGTGCCGCGCTCGCGCGCGAGGACGTGGTGGTGTGACGCTCAGCCCGCCCGCCCAGGCCACGACGCTCGCGCAGCCGCAGGCCGCTGTCGACCACCTCCTGCGCGAGGTGCTCGAGTCCGCCCGCGCCCGTGCGCACGCGTTCGGCACCGAGTACGAGCTCATCTGGTCCGAGATCGCCCGCAGCGTCCGCGGCGGGAAGCGGTTCCGCTCGGCGATCGTGCTCGGTACGCACGACGCGCTCGGCGGGACCCACCCGCAGGCCGCCGTCGAGGTCGCCGCCGGCTTCGAGCTCCTGCACACCGCATTCCTCATCCACGACGACCTCATCGACCACGACTCCGTCCGTCGCGGCAAGCCGAACCTCGCCGCGACGATGCGCGCGATGTCCGTGGCGACGGGCTCGGCCGAGGGCCCGGCGCAGCAGTGGTCGGAGGCGGCCGCCGTCCTGGCGGGCGACCTCGCGCTGACCCGGGCGCACCGGCTCATCGGCGGGGTGGACGTGCCCCGGGCGCAGGTCGAGCAGCTCCTGGACCTCCTGGACGAGACGCTGCTCGTCTCCGCGGGCGGCGAGCTGGCGGACACGGCCTACGGGCTCGGCCTGCACGTGCCGGACCTGGAGGAGGCGATCCTCGTCTGCGAGTCCAAGACGGCGATGTACTCCTTCCGCGCCCCGCTGCGCGCCGGGGCGATCCTCGCCGGCGCCTCCGTCGCGGAGCAGATGGAGCTCGACCACGTCGGGCGGCTGCTCGGCCGTGCGTTCCAGCTCGTCGACGACCTGCTCGGCGTCTTCGCCCCGGAGGACCGCATCGGCAAGAGCAACATGAGCGACCTGCGGGAGGGCAAGCACACCGCGCTCATCCTGCACGCGCAGCAGCTGCCCGTCTGGGCCGAGGTGGCGCCCGGCTTCGGGCGGGCGGACCTGGACCGCGCGACGGCGGACGCGATGCGGCGGGCGCTGGCCGGCTCGCCCGCGCCCCGCCTCGTCGAGGACCACGTGCGCCAGGACCTCGCCGAGGTCGAGGCGCGGTGCGCCGCCGGCACGATGCCGGAGGACATGACGCAGTTCGTCGCCGGGATCACCTCCCAGGTGCGGGATGCGCTCGACGACGTCGTCGGGCACGTCGAGGGGGCGCGATGCGCAGCAGGCTGAGCCTGTACGACGCGGTCGCCCACCGGGCCGCCGACCTGGTGGTCCGCGAGTACTCGACCAGCTTCGGCCTCGCCACGCGGATCCTCCCGGCCGGTCAGCGCGGTCGGATCCGGGACGTGTACGCCCTCGTGCGTCTCGCCGACGAGGTCGTCGACGGCGCGACCGACGAGGTCGGTGGGGACGTCGAGGACGCCCGCGTCCGGCTCGACGCGCTCGAGGTCGAGACCGAGCTCGCGATGCGGACCGGGTACAGCACGAACATCCTCGTCCACGCGTTCGCCCGGACCGCCCGGGAGTCGGGCATCGGGACCGAGCTCACCGCGCCGTTCTTCGCGTCCATGCGGATGGACCTCGACACGACGGAGCACGACGAGGACAGCTTCGCGCGGTACGTCTACGGCTCGGCCGAGGTGGTCGGCCTCATGTGCCTGAGAATCTTCCTGCTCGAGGAGCCCTCGGCCGTCCGTGAGTCCCGTTACCGTGAGCTGACGCCCGGCGCCCGGGCGTTGGGGGCCGCCTTCCAGAAGATCAACTTCCTGCGCGACCTGGCCGACGACGCCGACCGGCTGGGCCGCAGCTACTTCGTGGGGGTGGACCCGCACCACTTCTCCGAGGAGCAGAAGACCACCGTGCTCGCCGACATCGCCGAGGACGTCCGCCTCGCCCGCGACGCCATCGGCCGCCTGCCCGCCGCCGTCCGGCCCGCGGTCGCCGCTGCGTGCGAGCTCTTCGCCGAGCTGACGCGCCGCCTCGAGGAGACGCCCGCGCAGGAGCTCCTCACCACGCGCGTCAGCGTGCCGAGCGCGGTCAAGGTCCGGATCGCCGGCCGGGCGCTGCGCGAGCACGGCCCGGGGCCGACGGCGCTGCTCGGCCGGGTCGGCGTGCGGCCCGCCGGGGCCGTGCGATGAGCGAGGCAGCCGGCTCGGAGCAGGGCGACGCACCCGGCGGACGCCGCGCCGTCGTCGTCGGGGGTGGCATCGCCGGGCTGAGCACGGCGGCGCTGCTGGGCGCTGAGGGCTACGCGGTGACGCTGCTCGAGGCGCGCGACGACGTCGGCGGTCGCGCCGGCGTGTGGCGCTCGGACGGGTTCACGTTCGACACCGGCCCGTCCTGGTACCTCATGCCGGAGGTCTTCGACCACTTCTTCCGGCTCCTGGGGACGAGCTCGCAGGAGCAGCTGGAGCTCGTCGGGCTCGACCCGGGCTACCGGGTGTTCTTCGACCGCTTCCCGCCGCTGGACGTGCGCTCGGACCTCGAGCACACCGTCGCGTCGTTCGAGGCGATCGAGCCGGGGGCGGGCGCGCGCGTGCGGGCCTATCTCGAGTCCGCGTCGGACACGTACCAGGTCGCGTTGCGGCACTTCCTCTACACGTCCTTCGCGTCGTTCCTGCCGCTGCTGCACCGGGACGTCGTGCGGCGCCTGCCGCGGCTGGCGACGCTGCTGACCAAGAACCTCGAGAAGTACGTCGCGGAGCAGTTCCAGGACCAGCGCCTGCGCCAGGTGCTCGGGTACCCGGCGGTGTTCCTCGGCTCGGCGCCGCGGATCACGCCGAGCATGTACCACCTCATGAGCCACCTCGACCTCACCGACGCCGTGTACTACCCGCAGGGCGGGTTCACCGAGCTCATCGCCCGGATCCGCGCGCTCGCGGAGAAGCAGGGCGTCGAGGTGCGCACGGGCGCGGACGTCGTCGGGATCGCGACCCGGGACCTGCCGCCGAGCGACGGCGTCCGGGGGCGCGCCGAGCAGCGGCTGGGCCGCCGCCTCGGGCAGCGGGCGCGCGTCACCGGCGTGGACTACCGCGACGCCGACGGGCGGATGCAGCACGTCGCGGCGGACGTCGTCGTCAGCGCGGTGGACATGTTCCAGACCGACACCCGCCTGCTGCCGGAGCACCTGCGCGGCCACTCGCGCCGCTGGTGGGACCGGCGCCTGCCGGGCCCCAGCGCCGTCCTCGTCTACCTCGGCGTCCAGGGCCGCGTGGAGGAGCTGCAGCACCACTCGCTGTTCTTCACCGAGGACTGGCAGCGCGGGTTCGACGCGATCTTTCCCGCGGGCGAGCGGCGGGCGCCGTCGGCAGGGCCGCACGTCGACTTCCCGACGCCGATGTCGATCTACGTCTGCCGACCCAGCGCCACCGACCCGGCCGTCGCGCCGGAGGGCGACGAGAACCTCTTCGTGCTGGTCCCGGCGCCCGCGGACGTGCGGCTGGGGCGCGGCGGAGTCGACGGTGCGGGCGACCCGTGGGTCGAGCGGACGGCCGACGCGGCGATCGCGCAGATCGCGCAGTGGGCCGGCGTGCCGGACCTGGCCGAGCGGGTCACCGTGCGGCGCACCGTCGGTCCGGCGGACTTCGCCGAGGACCTGCGGACCTGGCACGGCACCGCGCTGGGGCCCGCGCACACGCTGCGGCAGAGCGCGATGTTCCGTGCCGGGAACGCGTCGGGGAAGGTCGCGGGCCTCTACCACGCGGGAGGGACGACGATCCCGGGCATCGGCCTGCCGATGTGCCTCATCAGCGCCGAGCTCGTCATCAAGCGGCTGCGCGGGGACACCTCGACCGGCCCGCTGGCGGAGCCCCTGCGTCCGGGTCGGCGATGAGCCGGGTGGGTCGCGCGGTGCGCCGCGCAGGGTCGGTGGCCGTCCTGCTCGCGTCGATGAGCGCAGGCGCATGATCGGCCTCTCGTACCTGGCCGTCCTGCTCGTCTCCATCACCGGGATGGTCGTGCTCGACCGCCGCTTCCGGCTGTTCTTCTGGGTCGCGCCGGCGCGCGCCGCGATGGTGCTGCTCCTGGGCGTCTCTGTGTTCCTGCTGTGGGACGGTTTCGGGATCCTGCTCGGGGTCTTCTTCCGGGGGCAGACCGAGTTCATGACGGGCGTGCTGCTCGCGCCCGAGCTGCCGCTGGAGGAGCTGTTCTTCCTCGTGCTGCTGTCCTACCTGACCATGAACGTCTACGGCGGGCTGCGGCACGTGCTGGGTGACGGGGACGGCTCCGACGACGGCGCCCGGGCCCGGG
>NZ_CAMPHH010000124.1 GCF_946885855.1 uncultured Actinotalea sp.
GGCCCGCCGCGGGCGACGGGCCGGGAGCGGGCGACGGGCTCACCGCCTCCGCCTCCTCCTGGAGCTGGGCCATCCACCGCTCCGGCCCGGCGGCGGCGCGTGCCGTCCGGGCACGCCGTGCCTGCTCCCCGACGAGGTCCCCGGCCACGTCCTGGTCCAGGTGCGGCACGCGCGGCGTGACCGGACCGGGGGTGGAGTGCAGAGCGACCGTCGCGAGCCCGAGCCGGCGCTGCCACGGTCCCTGCTCCAGGCCGAGCGACTGGGTGCGCTCGTGCGGGACCACGGTCAGCCGGCGGACCAGCCGACCGGTGCGGGCCAGGAGGGCCCGGTCCGTCAGTGCGAAGCCCGTCCGCCGCCACGACAACGGGTCGAGCCAGCGGGCGCTGCGCGGGCTCGTGACGAAGCCGCCGTCGGCGCCGTCGCCGCTCAGCGCGCGGTCGAGGACCGCCTGCGGGTCCCGCGTCCCCAGGTCCGGCAGGACCAGCCAGAGCGCGAGCAGCGCCTCGTCGCGGTCGCCCACCGGGAGCAGCACGCTCTCGTTCTGCTGCTCGGTCACGGCGTAGCCCGCGACGTTCACCTGCACCCGCCACCAGTCCCTGCGCCGCCACAGCAGCGGCTGCGTCAGGCTCACCGCCTGGACGCGGCCCGGCGGCACGGTCTGCGCGCGGGCGGACGTGAAGCCGTGGCGCAGCCGGATCCCGTCCGGGGAGAGCGCCGCGCGGAAGCCGAACTCCGTGTTGAAGCGCTGGACGAGGTAGCCGACGCTGCCCAGGAGGATCGGGAACGCGGCGAACACGACCCCGATCTCCCGCGTGGCCACGGCGACCACCACGACCGCCACCACCGCTGCAGCCGAGAAGAGCCCCACGCCGGACAGCAGGATCGACGCGACGAGCCGGCCGGGCTGGACCGCGATGACCTCCCGCTCCGGCGCGACCGGCGCACCGATCCTGCCCGGGGTGGCGCCCCCGGCGGCCCCCGGGGCGCCGCCGGTCCCGGCCGGCCCCACGAACCCGGTCGACCCGCTCGACCCGGCGCGCTCGTACCGCACCCCCGCGGCGCTGGCGAGGATCTCGGCGCGCAGCTGCTGGGCGTCGGCCTCCCGCAGGAAGGACAGCTCGACGTTCGACCCGGTCCCGCCCGCGACCTCCACCTTGAGCTGCGCGAGGCCGAGGATCCGCGCCAGCAGCGGCTGGACCACGTCGATCGCCTGGATCCGGTCCAGCCGCGCCGCGCGGTGCTGCCGGAAGAGGACGCCCTGGCGCAGGTGGACGGCCTCGTCCCCGATCGCGTAGCGGGTCATCCGCCAGGCGAGGGCGGAGTACGCCAGCCCGACGAGGAGCACGGCGCCCATGACGACGAGCACCGGCCACCAGCCGACGAGGTCGACCGCCTCCCGCGCCGAGGTGACGTTCGTCGAGACCTGCTGCCCGGCGACGAACAGCAGCACGACGAAGATCTTCCACCCCTTGACGACCGGGGTGACGGGGTGGAACCGCTGCCAGTCCAGGTCGCCGTCGGCCGGGGGTGCGTCGGGGGCGGCGCTCACAGACCCGCCAGCCGGGCCTCGCCCCGGGCCGAGAGGCGGTCGCGCAGCCGCGCGGCCTCGTCCGGGGTCAGCCCCGGGATGACGGCGTTCGTCGACGCCGCGGCGGTGTGCAGCTGGACCTTCGCGATGCCGCCCCACCGGTCCAGCGGGCCCGCCTCGACGTCGACGAGCTGCAGGCGCCCGTACGGGACGACGACGAGCGCGCGGAAGAGGATCCCGCGGCGGATGAGGAGGTCCTCGTCACGCTCGGCGTAGCCGAGCGCGCGCACCTGGCGCGGGACGAGCACCGCCGCCCACACGCCGCTCGCGACGACGAGCGCCGGGAGGGCCCAGGTCCACGTCGCCGAGGTCAGGATCGCGATCCCCAGGGTGACCACGAGCGGGACGACCAGGCTGATCCCCGTCGAGATGAGCCGCACCGTGACCAGCCGCGGGGAGACCCGCTGCCACACGACCCCCTGCGGGTCGAAAGGACCGTCGTTCATCCGTCCATCCTTGCACCGCCGGGGGTCTGCTCCGCCCAGCCCGGGTCCCGCCCGGCGCGGGGTGGAGCTCTCAGAGGGCGCCCTCGGTCGCGGTGCCGCCCGGACCGTCGTCGTCGTCGCCGTCCCGGATCTCGCACCACCGCTCCGCGACCAGGCCGGCGGCCACGAGCAGCAGGGCCCCGCCCCCGGCCACCCCGGCGGAGACGGCCACGTCCCGCCGGGCGTCGATGGCCAGGTCGCCGACGACGAGCAGCACGTGCGCGGCGTACCAGCCCGTCAGGAGGGCGCCGGTGTGCGCCGCCGCGGTGGCGAGGACCACCGTGCGGGCCGCGACGATGGGGTCGGTGCCCTTGCGGCAGCCCTCCCGGACCTGGCGCACCTGCCAGCCCAGCACGAGGACGACCGCCGCCAGCAGCGCCAGGACGACCGCGGAGAGCACCGGCACGGGCAGCACCGTCCCGCCGCGGCTCTCGACGAGCCGCAGGACGACGAGCGCGCCCGCCGCGACGACGAGCGCGACGAGCAGGAGCCGTGTCAGGGGCGTCCGGCGCATCAGCCGGCCTCCGGCGCGGCCCACCAGTCCAGGGCCATCCACCGGATGCCGTCGCGGTCGGGGGCGGTGCGCGCGAGCAGCGCGACGGGGCCACCGCCCAGCCCGGGCAGCACGGCGTCGGGCGCGATCTCCGCCCACGGCTGCAGGACGAACGCCCGCTCGTGCGCCCGCGGGTGGGGCAGCTCGAGGTCGTCGGTCACCGCCAGCGTCGAGCCGTGCAGGACGATGTCGATGTCGACGGTCCGCGGCCCCCACCGGACGAGCCGCTCCCGTCCGTGCCCCGCCTCGATCGCCTGGCACGCGCGCAGCAGCGCGCGGGGGGCGAGCGTCGTCCGGCCGATGACGACCGCGTTGAGGTAGTCCGGCTGCTCGGGACCGCCCACGGGGGCCGTCCGGACCAGCGGCGACACGGCCGTGAGCTCGAGGCCCTCGAGGCCGGCCAGCTCGTGCAGCACCTCGCGGAGCGTCTCCTCGCTCGCGCCGAGGTTCGAGCCGAGCGCGAGCACCACCTCGACCGGCTCCGCGGGCGGGACGTCCAGGTGGTCCCCCGGCTCGTCCGCGACCGCCACCGACGGCGGCGCGGGCGGCGCCGCCGGGCCGGCCCCGGCGTGGGGTCCGTCCTCGAGGACCGGCACCTGAACCGTGGCGAGGACGTCGGCCACGGCGACGGGCGCAGGAGGGCCGCCCACCACGGTCGCGAAGGGCGGCCCGCCCACGACGGCGACCGGCCCACCGGGCTGCTCCGCGCCCTCGCCGTCCGCCGACGGCGCCGCGGCGTGCCGCCCGGGGCGGCGGCCGACGACGGGCGGCCGGGTCCGGCTGCGGTGGATCTCGACCGTGACGTCCGTGAACGGCACGGGGATCGGCGCCTGCGGCTTGTGCAGCACGACGTCCACGGCGCGGACCGCAGGGGTCTCCAGGACGACGGCGGCGACGCGCTCGGCGACCGTCTCGATGAGGTCGACGGGCTCGCCCGCGAGGACGGCGGCGACGTCGGACGCGACGGCGCCGTAGTCGACCGTGAGCTCGAGCCGGTCCTCCGCGGCCGCCGGCCGCGTGTCGACGTGCAGGACGACGTCGGCGACGAACGTCTGCCCGTCCCGGCGCTCGTGCTCGAAGACGCCGTGGTAGCCGGTCGCGCTGATGCCGGAGATCCGGATCCGGTCGGCGCCGTCCCCGTCCGGCGCGAGGTGCCCGCCCGCCTCCCGGTCGTCGGCGGCGCGCACCCAGTCCGTCGTCGCACCCGTCGCGTCGCTCACCTCGTGCACCGCTGCCTCCGTCCCTCCGTGCCGCTCCTGCTGCCTCGCCCGCCCGGACCGGTCACCGGAGGACCTCCCGCGACCGGTCCGCGGGTCCGGCGCCCGCCCGCCGGGCGGCGCTCCACGCGGCCGCCACCCGCACCGCGTCGGCCGACGGCGCGACGTCGTGGACCCGCACGCACCACGCTCCCGCGGCGGCGGCGAGGGCGCTCACGGCCGCCGTCGCGGCGTCGCGCCGCTCGGGGGGCGCGGGCTCGCGGTCGGGACCGGCCAGGAGGTGGCCGAGGAAGCGTTTGCGCGACGCCCCGACCAGCACCGGGCGGCCGAGCGCGAGGAGGGCGTCGAGGTGCGCGAGCAGGGGCCAGTTGTCGCTGCCGGGCTTGGCGAAGCCCAGCCCGGGGTCGAGCACGACCTGCTCGGGCCGCACCCCCGCCCCGACCAGGGCGTCCACCCGGGCGGCGAGCTCGTCGCGGACGTCCGTCACGACGTCGTCGTAGGTGGCCAGCGCGTCCATGACGTCGGCGTGACCCCGCCAGTGCATCGCCACGTAGACGACGCCCGTCGCGGCGACCACGCCCGCCATCGCGGGGTCCGCGAGGCCTCCGGAGACGTCGTTGACGAGCGCCGCCCCGGCGTCGACCGCCGCAGCGGCGACCTCCGCGCGCGTGGTGTCGACGCTCACGACGGCGCCCGCCCGGACCAGCTCGGTGACGACGGGCAGGACGCGAGCCCGCTCCTGCTCCACCGGGACCCGTGCCGCGCCGGGACGGGTCGACTCGCCCCCGACGTCGAGGACGTCGGCGCCGTCCCGGAGCAGCTGCAGCCCGTGCGCCACCGCGGCGCCCGGCTCGAACCAGCGGCCACCGTCGCTGAAGGAGTCGGGCGTGACGTTGACGACGCCCATGACCAGCGTGCGCCGGGCGGCCGCCTCGCGCAGCGCCGTCGGCAGCGGCTCCGGGCACGGACCGGCCGGCGGGCCACCGGGCGCGGTGGACGTCGTCGTCGGGGGCACCGGCTCAGCCTAGGGGCGCGTCAGCGGCCGAGGATGAGGCTCATGGCCTCGGCCCGCGTGGCCCCGTCGCGCATCTGCCCGCGCACCGCGGAGGTCAGCGTGTTGGACCCGGGCTTGCGGACGCCGCGCATCGACATGCACAGGTGCTCGCACTGGAGCACGACGATGACGCCCTTGGGCCGCAGGACCTCGACGAGGGTGTCGGCGATCTGGGTGGTGAGCCGCTCCTGCACCTGCGGACGGCGCGCGAACACCTCGACGAGCCGGGCCAGCTTCGACAGGCCCGTGACGCGACCGTCGTCCCCGGGGATGTAGCCGACGTGCGCGACCCCGTGGAAGGGCACGAGGTGGTGCTCGCACGTCGAGTAGACCTCGATGTCCTTGACCAGGACCATCTCGTCGTGGCCGCCGATGTCGAAGGTCACCTTGAGCACGTCGCGCGGGTCCTGGTGCAGGCCCGCGAAGACCTCTGCGTACGCGCGGGCGACGCGCGCCGGGGTGTCCCGCAGACCGTCGCGGTCCGGGTCCTCGCCCACCGCGAGCAGGAGCTCGCGCACGGCGCGCTCGGCGCGCTCGGCGTCGTAGGTCACGGGGGTCATCGACATCTCCTCTTCGCTGGTCGTCCCCCCCGGGAGCGGGATCTCGTCCGCGGTGTGCGCCACCTCAGGACGTCCTGCCGGTGTCCACGGGCCCGCCCGGCGGCACCTCGCCGATCGGGTTGGCCGGGTGCTCGTCCTTGGCGGCCGCCGCCTCGTCCTGCGGCACGACGTGGCCGTTGCCCACGGCCCGCTCCGCGGGCGTGCGCACCGGCGGGACGTCCGAGACCGGACGCGCCTCGCTCGACAGCCACACCTGACGGGGCTCGCGCTTGACCACGGCGGAGAACACCTCGGCGAGCTCGGCCTGGTTCAGGGTCTCGCGCTCGAGCAGCTCGACCACGAGGCCGTCGAGCACCTCGCGGTACTGCTGGAGGATCTCGTACGCCTCGTCGTGCGCGAAGTCCATGAGGCGGCGGACCTCGGCGTCGACGATGAACGCGACCTGCTCCGAGTACTCCCGGCCGTGGCCGCGGTCCATCCCGACGAACGGCTCACCGTCGGCCTGGCCCAGCTTGACCGCGCCGACCTTCTCGCTCATCCCGTACTGGGTGACCATCTTGCGGGCGATCGCGGTCGCCTTCTCGATGTCGTTGGACGCGCCCGTGGTCGGGTCGTGGAAGACGATCTCCTCGGCCACGCGCCCGCCCATGGCGTACGCGAGCTGGTCGAGGAGCTCGTTGCGCGTGGTCGAGTACTTGTCCTCGGCGGGCATGACCATCGTGTAGCCCAGCGCCCGGCCGCGCGGGAGGATCGTCACCTTGGTCACGGGGTCCGTGTACCGCAGCGCCGCCGCCACCAGGGCGTGGCCGCCCTCGTGGTACGCGGTGATCTTCTTCTCCTTGTCGTTCATCAGCCGGGTGCGCTTCTGCGGCCCGGCGATGACCCGGTCGATCGCCTCGTCGAGCTCGTGGTTCCCGACGAGCGTCCCGGAGCTGCGGGCCGTGAGCAGCGCGGCCTCGTTGAGGACGTTCGCCAGGTCCGCACCGGTGAAGCCGGGCGTCCGCTTCGCCACGGCGTGGAGATCGACGTCGGGCGCCACGGGCTTGCCCTGCGCGTGCACCCGGAGGATCCGCTCGCGACCGGCGAGGTCGGGGGCGTCGACGGAGATCTGGCGGTCGAAGCGGCCCGGGCGCAGCAGGGCCGGGTCGAGGATGTCGGGGCGGTTGGTCGCGGCGATGAGGATGACGTTCGCGTTGACGTCGAAACCGTCCATCTCCACGAGCATCTGGTTGAGCGTCTGCTCGCGCTCGTCGTGGCCGCCTCCCATGCCCGCGCCGCGGTGGCGACCGACCGCGTCGATCTCGTCGATGAAGACGATGGCCGGCGCGTTCTGCTTGGCCTGCTCGAAGAGGTCGCGCACCCGGGAGGCACCGACGCCGACGAACATCTCGACGAAGTCCGAGCCAGAGATCGAGTAGAACGGCACGCCGGCCTCGCCCGCGACGGCGCGCGCCAGGAGGGTCTTGCCGGTGCCGGGCTGGCCGTAGAGCAGGACGCCCTTGGGGATCTTCGCGCCCACGGCCTGGAACTTGGCCGGGTCGGCGAGGAACTCCTTGATCTCCTGCAGCTCCTCGACGGCCTCGTCGACGCCCGCCACGTCCGCGAAGGTGACCTGCGGCGTCTCCTTGGAGACGAGCTTGGCGCGCGACTTGCCGAACTGCATGACGCGGGAGCCGCCGCCCTGCATCCGCGACAGGAAGAACCAGAACAGGGCGATGATGATGACGAACGGCAGCAGCAGGCCGAGCAGGCTCTGCCACCAGGACGTGCGCGGGACCTCGGAGTCGTAACCGCCCTCGAGGTCCGCGGAGACGATCGCGTCGACCACCTGCTCGCCCTGCGGCGCCACGTAGTAGAACTGCACGCTCGTGCCGAGGTCCTCGAACTCCTCGGAGAGGGTGAGGTCGACGCGCTGCTGGCCGTCGACGATGCGCACCTGCTCGACCGTGTCACCCGCGAGGAGCTCGAGCCCCTGCGAGGTGTCGATGCGCTGGACGCCCGGACCCATGAAGGAGGTCGCCCCGATCCACAGGATGACCACCGCCAGGAGGATCCAGATGGCCGGTCCGCGCGTGAGCTTCTTCAGGTTCATGGGCAGCGGGCGGAGCCCTCGTCCCTCCAGGTCGCAGGATGATCTGGGGGCACGCTACCCGTTCGACCCTGGGAAACCCCCGGGTGTTCGCCCAGGGCAGGACTGCATCCGCGGAGGGCGCGACGGCCGTAGTGCGGGGGCGGCCGAGCCGTGTCGCCGGGCCTGCCGGTGGACCTGCCGGTGTTCCCGTCGGCCTCGCTCTCGACCCCTCGGCCGCCCCCCGGCGCGACGGCCGCCGCCCGTCCCGGGCGGCCGCGTCAGTCGCTGTAGACGTGCGGCGCCAGGGTGCCGACGAACGGCAGGTTGCGGTACTTCTCGGCGTAGTCGAGGCCGTAGCCGACGACGAACTCCGTCGGGATGTCGAAGCCGACGTAGCGCACCTCGACGTCGACCTTGGCCGCCTCGGGCTTGCGCAGGAGGGTCGCGATCTCCACGGAGGCCGCGCCGCGGGTGCGCAGGTTCGACAGGAGCCAGGACAGGGTCAGGCCCGAGTCGATGATGTCCTCGACGATGAGGACGTGCCGGCCCGTGAGGTCCGTGTCGAGGTCCTTGAGGATCCGCACGACGCCGGAGGACGTGGTGCCGGCCCCGTACGAGGACACCGCCATCCAGTCCATCTCGACGGGGCAGTGCAGCCGGCGCGCGAGGTCCGCCATGACCATGACGGCGCCCTTGAGGACGCCGACGAGCAGCAGGTCCCGGCCGGCGTAGTCCGCGTCGATCTCCCCGGCCAGCGCGTCCAGGCGCGCACCGATCTCCTCCTCGGTCAGGAGCACCCGCTCGAGGTCCTGTCCCATGTCAGCCGCGTCCACCGGAGGCTCTCCGTCCTTGCTCGTCATGACCGACCGTCAGCCTGCCACACCGTCGTCGGACCGCGCGCCCGCCGGGCAGGGCGACGGGCCCCTGCCCGTGCCAGTCGGTGAGCAGCGCGTCGACGGCGAGGACGTGGACCCGCTGCAGCGCGCCGTCGGGGACGCCGGCGCGCACGAGCGCCGCCCGGAGGGCGCGTCGGCGCACCGCCTCCGCGGCACCCGCCAGGACGGCGACGTCGAGCGAGATCTCGCCAGGGGGCGCGTCACCTGCCGCCGGTGGCCGGGGCGCCGCGCCGGCGGGAGCGTCGCCGGGGCTCGGCGGTGGCGCCGGGGCGGCGCGCTCCAGCAGGTCCTCCGCGAGGCGCGCCAGCACGACGTCGTCGGCGGCCAGCTGGTCCGCGGTGCGCGCGAGGGCGACCGCGACGCCCGGGCCGAGCACGCGCTCGAGGACGGGCAGGACCTCGTGCCGCACGCGGCTGCGCAACGGCGCCGCCCCCGGTCCGTTCGTCGGGTCGTGCCAGGGATTCAGGTCGAGGGCGCGGCACGCCTCCTCCGTCTCGCTGCGCCGGATGTCGAGGAACGGCCGGCGCAGGACCCCGCGGCGCGGCGGCATCCCGGCGAGGGACCGGGCGCCGGAACCGCGCGCGAGGCGGAGCAGGACCGTCTCGGCCTGGTCGTCGAGGGTGTGGCCGAGCAGCACCGCGGCCGCACCCCGGTCCCGCGCCTCCTCCTCGAGGGCTGCGTAGCGGGCCTCCCGGGCCGCGGCCTCGGGCCCCGCGGCCGAGGGCGCGACCACGACGCGGCGCACGACCACCGGGGCGAGGCCCAGCGCACGGCACCGGTCCGCGGCGGTCCGCGCGACCCCACCGCTCCCCGCCTGCAGGCTGTGGTCCACGACCACGGCGCCTGCCCGAAGCCCCGCGCGCGGCGCCTCGAAAGCCGTGGCGGCGGCGAGCGCGAGGGAGTCCGCCCCGCCCGAGCACGCGACGAGCACGAGGGCGCCGGGCACCCGGTCGGCGAGGTCGGCCAGCTCGGCGCGCACGGCCACCCGCTGGCGCGCGACCGCCGGGTCCGGACCGGTCACGGGGTGCGGACCCGGTCCGCCGCGCCGGGCGGCCGGGCCACGTCAGCCGTGCACGCGCCGGACCCACGCGCGGGGGTCGGCGAGCTCACGGGGGGTGGGC
>NZ_CAMPHH010000125.1 GCF_946885855.1 uncultured Actinotalea sp.
CTCCCACCGCGTCGACGAGGCGACACGCCCGGTCGGCGGCGTCCCGCTCAGGAGCGGAAGGGGCCGACCTTGACGACGGACCGCGGCCGCGCCGCGAGCTCGGCGGCGAGCTCCTGCACCTGCTCACGGGTGACCGCGCGGATCCGCTCGAGGGACTCCTCCTGGGACAGGAGCACGCCGTGCACGAGCTCGGCCTTGCCCAGCCGGCTCATCCGTGACCCGGAGTCCTCGAGCCCGAGCACGAGCCCGCCGGACAGCTGGCCGATGCTCCGCTCCAGCTCCGCCTCGGTGATCCCGTCGGCGGCGAGCCGGTCCCACTCGCGGTGGAGCAGGTCGAGCACCTCGTCCACCTTGGCCGGCGTGCAGCCTGCGTAGAGGCCGAAGACGCCGGCGTCGGCGTGCTGGGACGTGAAGGCGTACGTGGAGTACGCCAGCCCGCGCCGCTCGCGGATCTCCTGGAAGAGCCGGCTGCTCATCCCGCCGCCGAGCGCCGTCGTGAGGACGGAGAGGACGAAGCGCCGCTCGTCCGTGGCCGTCAGGCCGGCACCGCCGACGACGACGTTGGCCTGCTCCGTCGTCCGGTGGATCACCAGCTCGGCACCCTCGGCGGGCAGACCGTCCGGGTCGCCGGGACGCAGCGGGGTCGTGGCCCGGCGGGCGGCGGGCACCGCGTCGTCGTCGAGCGCCCACCCGCCGGCCCGGACCGCGTCCACCACCTGGGCGCACAGGGTGTCGTGGTCGACGCCGCCGGCGGCGGTGACGACGAGCGTGGCCGGCCGGTAGTGCTCCGTGTAGTGGTCCAGCACCGCGGAGCGGGGCACGCCCTCGATGGTGCCGGGCGTGCCGCCGATCGGCCGGCCGAGCGGGTGGTGGCCGAGGACGACGGCGGCGAACTGCTCGTGCGCGACGTCGGACGGATCGTCGTCGTTCATCGCGAGCTCTTCGAGGATGACCCCGCGCTCGATCTCGAGCTCCTCGGCGTCGAGCGTCGCGGACGTCACCATGTCCGTGATGACGTCGACCGCCATGGGCAGGTCGGCGTCCAGCACCCGGGCGTAGTAGCAGGTGTGCTCCTTGCCGGTGGCGGCGTTCGCCTCCCCGCCGACCGCGTCGAACGCCTCGGCGATGTCCATCGCGTCACGGCGCGCGGTGCCCTTGAACAGCAGGTGCTCGAGGAAGTGCGTCGAGCCGTGGTGCCCGTCGCGCTCGTCACGCGACCCGACGCCGACCCACGCCCCGACGGTCGCCGAGCGCAGCCCGGGCATCGACTCGGTGAGGACCCGGATGCCGCCGGGCAGGACGGAACGGCGCACGATGGCGCCGCCGTCCTGCCCGGCGGTCAGCCGGCTGCCCGGCTCGCCCGGGCTGACCAGCGGGAGGTTCAGGGGCACCTCAGGCCTGGTCCGCCTCGGCGGCCTCGCCGCCCTCGGCTGCCGACTCCTCGACGACCGCGTGCAGCGAGAGCTTGCCGCGGGGGTCGATCTCGCCGATCTCGACCTGGACCTTCTGGCCGATCGCCAGGACGTCCTCGACGTTCTCGACCCGCTTGCCCCCGACGAGGCGGCGGATCTGCGAGATGTGCAGCAGGCCGTCCTTGCCGGGCGTCAGCGAGACGAACGCGCCGAACGACGTCGTCTTGACCACGGTGCCGACGAAGCGCTCGCCGACCTCGGGCATGTGCGGGTTCGCGATGGCGTTGATCGCCGCGCGTGCCGCCTCGGCGGACGGGCCGTCCGTCGCGCCGATGTAGACCGTGCCGTCGTCCTCGATGGAGATGTCGGCGCCGGTCTCGTCCTGGATCTGGTTGATCATCTTGCCCTTCGGGCCGATGACCTCGCCGATCTTGTCGACCGGCACCTTCACCGTGATGACGCGCGGGGCGAACGGCGACATCTCGTCGGGCACGTCGATCGCCTCGGCCATGACGTCGAGGATGTGCAGACGCGCCTCCTTCGCCTGCGTCAACGCACCGGCGAGGACGTCGGCGGGGATGCCGTCGAGCTTGGTGTCGAGCTGAATCGCGGTGACGAAGTCCCGCGTACCGGCGACCTTGAAGTCCATGTCGCCGAAGGCGTCCTCGGCACCGAGGATGTCGGTCAGCGCGGCGTACCGGGTCTCCCCGTCGACCGTGTCGGACACCAGGCCCATCGCGATGCCCGCGACCGGCGCGCGCAGCGGCACACCGGCGTTGAGCAGCGACAGCGTCGACGCGCACACCGAGCCCATCGACGTCGAGCCGTTCGAGCTCAGCGCCTCGGAGACCTGACGGATGGCGTAGGGGAACTCCTCGCGGCTCGGCAGGACCGGCATGAGCGCGCGCTCGGCGAGAGCGCCGTGGCCGATCTCGCGGCGCTTCGGCGAGCCCACCCGGCCGGTCTCACCGGTCGAGTAGGGCGGGAAGTTGTAGTTGTGCATGTAGCGCTTGCGCGTCTCCGGCGAGAGCGTGTCCAGCTGCTGCTCCATGCGGAGCATGTTCAGCGTCGTGACGCCGAGGATCTGCGTCTCCCCCCGCTCGAACAGCGCCGAGCCGTGGACCCGCGGCAGCACCTCGACCTCGGCCGAGAGCGTCCGGATGTCCCGCAGCCCACGACCGTCGATGCGGAAGCCGTCCGTGAGGATCCGCTGACGGATGAGGGCCTTCTGCACCGACCGGTACGCGGCGGAGAGCTCCTTCTCGCGGCCCTCGAACCGGTCGGCGAGCTCCGCGAGCACCTCGGCCTTGATCTCGTCCAGCCGGTCGTTGCGCGCCGTCTTGTCGGCGATCGACAGGGCCTCCCCGAGCCGCGCCGACGACGCCGCCTCGACGGCCTCGTAGGCGTCCGGCTGGTAGTCGGGGAAGAGCGGGAACTCCTGGGTCTCCTTGGCGCTGCTCGCGGCGAGCTGCGCCTGCGCCTCGCACAGGGCGCGGATGAAGGGCTTCGCGGCGTCCAGGCCCTGGGCGACCACGTCCTCCGACGGCGCCGTCGCGCCCTCGTCCTTGATGAGGTTCCAGGCCTTCTCCGGCGCCTCGGCCTCGATCATCGCGATGGCGACGTCGTCGCCGACCACACGACCCGCGACGACCATGTCGAACGAGGCCCGCTCGCGCTCGGAGTACCGGGGGAAGGCGACCCACTGGCCCTCGACGAGGGCGATGCGGACGCCCGCGACCGGGCCGGAGAAGGGCAGACCGGACAGCTGCGTCGACATCGACGCGGCGTTGATGGCGAGGACGTCGTACGGGTCGTCCGGGTGCAGCGCCATGACGGTGACGACGACCTGGACCTCGTTGCGCAGGCCCTTGACGAAGAGCGGGCGCAGCGGGCGGTCGATGAGGCGGCAGGCGAGGATCGCGTCGGTCGACGGGCGACCCTCGCGGCGGAAGAACGAGCCGGGGATCTTGCCGGCCGCGTACTGGCGCTCCTCGACGTCGACCGTCAGCGGGAAGAAGTCGAACTGCTCGCGCGGGTGCTTCCCCGCCGTCGTCGCCGACAGCAGCATGGTGTCGCCGTCGAGGTAGGCGACGGCCGCACCGGCGGCCTGCTTGGCCAGGCGGCCGGTCTCGAAGCGGACGGTGCGGGTGCCGAAGCGGCCGTTGTCGATGACGGCCTCGGCGAACTGGATCTCGGGTCCCTCCACGGGAGCCCTCCTTGTCTCGAGGGCGCCCGCCAGGCGACGGTCTTCGATCGAGGTCCGCGGAGGGTCCGGCACTGCCGGTCGTGCTCCGCGGGCCACTACCGAGGACCGGGCACCGGTACGGGCGCGGGTGTGCGGTGGTGGTGCGCCGCCCGGTCGTCCCCCGTGGGCCCTGCCCACGGCATCCGACCGGGCGGGTGCCAGGACGCCGGTGACGGCGCCTGACGCCGGACCAGCCCGGACCCTGGGGGTCCGGGCTGGTCCGGGACGGTCAGCGGCGCAGGCCGAGGCGCTCGATGAGGCTCCGGTAGCGCTCGATGTCGACCTTCTGCAGGTAGCCGAGGAGACGGCGGCGCTGGCCGACGAGGAGCAGCAGGCCACGACGCGAGTGGTGGTCGTGCTTGTGCTGCTTGAGGTGCTCGGTGAGGTCCTTGATCCGCTGCGTCAGCAGCGCGATCTGGACCTCCGGGGAGCCCGTGTCGTTCTCGGTGGTGGCGTACTCGGTCATGATCCGCTGCTTGGTGGCGGCGTCAAGAGGCACAGGCTCTCCCTCGGGTCGTTGCGCGGTGCTCCGGGGCATGTCCACCCGGGCGCTCTGGGTCCGCGGCCGTTCTGACGGCGCAGCCACCCTACCAGCCACCCGCCGCACCCCCATGCCGCCGCTCCCCTGCCCCGCCTGCCCTCGCCCGCGTCAGGCGCCCGGGAGGCCGGGCACCGTCAGCGGACCGGTGGCCAGGAGCGCGCGGGTCCGGTCGACGTCCTGCTCCATCTGCTCCACCAGCGCGTCGACCGAGTCGAACCGCAGCGTGGGGCGCAACCGGTGCACCAGCTCCACCACGACCTCCTCGCCGTAGAGCTCGAGGTCGGTGCGGTCCGGCACGTGCGCCTCGACCCGTCGGTCCACCCCGTCGAAGGTCGGGTTGGTCCCGATGGACACCGCGACCGGGAGGTACCCGTCCGGCTCGCCCTCCGGGTGGTCGACCCGGCGCAGCCACCCGGCGTACACCCCGTCGGCCGGCACCATGCCGCTCGTCGAGCCGAGGTTCGCCGTCGGGTACCCGAGCCGGCGGCCGCGGGCGTCACCGTGCACGACGACACCCCGGACGCGGTGCGGGCGGCCGAGGATCTCCGCGGCCGTCGCGACGTCGCCGTCGGCGAGGAGCTCCCGCACCCACGTCGACGACCAGCGGCGCTCGGCCGGCGCCGTCCCGTGGAGGTCCTCCAGCACGTCCACCTCGAACCCGTGCCGACGGCCCAGCCCGACCATGGTCGCGAGGTCGCCGCTGTTGTCCCGCCCGAAGCGCACGTCCCGGCCGACGACGACCCGGGCGGCGCCGAGCGCGTCCACGAGGTAGCCCTCCACGAAGTCCTCCGGTGTGGTCCGGGCGAACTCCAGCGTGTACTCGAGCAGCAGCACGGCGTCGAGCCCGGTCTCCGCCAGGAGCTCGAGCCGGTCCGCGACGCCGGTCAGCAGCTCGGGTGCGGCGTCGGGCCGGTGCACCTGGAGCGGGTGCGGGTCGAAGGTCACCGCGACGGCGCGACCGTCGATGGCCCGCGCCGCGGCGACCATGCGGGCGAGGACGGAGCGGTGGCCGCGGTGCACGCCGTCGAAGTTGCCGATGGTGACGACCGACGGACCGGCGTCCCGCGGGACCTGGTCCAGGTCAGTCCAGCACTGCATGCGTTCTCCCTCTGCGGACAGGTCCGTCCGTCACGTTCACCGACCGGGCAAGCCTGCCACCCGCGGCCGTGGCACGGCAGGCCTCGCTCATGCCGGCCGCAGCACGAGGACCGGCCGTGCGACGCCGTCGGCGTCCGCGAGGAGCGCGACGAGTCCGCCGTCGGGCGCGACCGCGGCGACCGGAGCCTCGCGGGTGCCGGCCGGACCGGCCGGGGCCGAGGGGATCCGCCGGCCGTGCGACAGCTCGGCGGCCTCGGCGGCGTCGACCTCGCGGACCGCGAAGCTCGCGCGCGCCGCCGTCACGAGCGGCACCACCGCGAAGGACCGCTCCAGGTCCTCCAGGGTCCGGGCCGCCGCGAGGTCGTAGCCGCCGACCCGGGTCCGGCGCAGCGCCGTGAGGTGACCACCGACGCCGAGCGCCGCGCCGAGGTCACGGGCCAGGGCACGGACGTACGTCCCGGAGCTGCAGACGACGCGGACGTCCACGTCCAGCAGCCCGCCCGCGGCCGGGCCGGTCGACGGCGCGTCGGGTGGGGCCACGGCCCGGAGGGCGAGCACCTCGAAGGCGTGGACGGTCACGGGACGCGCGGCCAGGACGACGTCCTCCCCCGCCCGGACGCGCGCGTAGGCGCGCCGCCCGTCCACCTTGATGGCGCTCACCGCCGACGGCACCTGCTGGATGGGCCCCGTGAGCGGGACGACGGCGGCGCGGACGTCGGCCTCGGTGACCGCCGACGCGTCCGCGGTGGCGAGCACCTCGCCGTCCGCGTCGTCGGTCGTCGTCGCGGCGCCGAGGCGCACGGTCGCCGTGTACTCCTTGTCGGCGCCCACGACGTACGTCAGCAGACGGGTCGCCCGCTCGACACCGAGCACGAGGACGCCGGTCGCCATCGGGTCCAGCGTGCCCGCGTGGCCGACCTTGCGCGTACCGGCCAGCCGCCGCACCCGCGCGACGACGTCGTGGCTCGTCCAGCCGGACGGCTTGTCGACGACGACCAAGCCCGGCTCGACCGTCACCGGGCGTCGTCCGGCGCGTCCTCGTCGGCGAGGTCGTCCTCCGGGCGACGGTAGGGGTCCGCCTCCCCGGCGTACTGCGCGGACGCGGCCAGGGCGGCGAGCTCGGCGTCGCGCTCGGCGGCGCGGCGCAGCGTCTCCTCGAGGTGGCCGGCCGTCTCCGGCAGGGCGTCCGCCACGAACTCGAGGGTCGGCGTGAGACGGATGCCGACCTGCTTGCCGACCTCGGACCGGATGAGCCCCTTCGCGCTCTCGAGCGCGGCGGCCGTCCCGGCCCGCGCCTCCTCGTCACCGAGCACCGTGTAGAACACGGACGCGTGCTGGAGGTCACCGGTCACCCGCACGTCGGTGATGGTGACGAACCCGAGCCGGGGATCCTTCACCCGCGTGTCGAGCATCTGCGCCACGACCTGCTGGATCCGGTCGGCCACCTTCCGGGCCCGAGGATGATCAACCACGAGACACTCCCTTTCCTCCTCGCCAGAGGAGTACCAACCGCTCCGGTGAGCGACCATCAACACAGGACCCCGCGGGTCGTGCAGGCCCCGACCGGGGACCCACGGTGAGCGGCGCGAGGGGGTCGGGAGACCGGTGCCCGGACCGTGGTGGGCCTGGCAGGGCGCCCGACGAAGGAGGGCGCCGGGGGGCCGGGCATCGGTCTCCCGACCCCCGACCCCCCGGGACGCACACCTCAGGAGCGAGGCTTCTCCCGCATCTCGAACGTCTCCACGACGTCGTCGACCTGCAGGTCGTTGAAGGACCCGAGCCCGATACCGCACTCGTAGCCCTCGCGGACCTCGGTCGCATCGTCCTTGAACCGCTTGAGCGACTCGATCGAGAGGTTGTCCCCCACGACCGTGCCACCGCGCAGGACGCGCGCCTTGGAGTTCCGGCGGATGATCCCGGAGCGCACGAGCGACCCGGCGATGTTGCCGAACTTGCTGGAGCGGAAGATCTCGCGCACCTCGGCGGTCCCGAGCTGCACCTCCTCGTACTCCGGCTTGAGCATGCCCTTGAGCGCTGCCTCGACGTCGTCGATCGCCTGGTAGATGACCGAGTAGAACCGGACGTCGACGCCCTCTCGCTCGGCGAGGTCCTCGACCCGCTCGGCGTACTTGACGTTGAACCCGAGGATGATCGCGTTGTCGACCGTCGCCAGGTTCACGTCGTTCTGCGTGATCGCACCCACGCCGCGGTGGATGACCCGCAGCGCGACCTCGTCGCCCACGTCGATCTTGAGCAGTGCGTCCTCGAGCGCCTCGACGGCACCGGAGACGTCGCCCTTGAGGACGAGGTTGAGGGTCTCGACCTTGCCCTGCTGCAGGGCGCTGGTGAAGTCCTCGAGGCTGATGCGCTTGCGGCGCCGGGCCAGCAGCGCGGCCCGCTCCGCGGCCTCACGCTTCTCGGCGATCTGCCGCGCCGTCCGGTCGTCCGGCGCCACGAGGAACGTGTCACCGGCGCGCGGGACCGACGTCAGGCCGAGGACCAGCACCGGTCGCGCCGGCGTCGCCTCGGTCACGGTCTCACCGTGCTCGTCGAACATCGCCCGCACGCGCCCGTGGGCGGTGCCCGCCACGATCGCGTCGCCGACCCGCAGCGTGCCGGACTGCACGAGCACGGTCGCGACCGCACCGCGGCCCTTGTCGAGGTTGGCCTCGACCGCGACGCCGCGCGCGTCCTTGTCCGCATTGGCCCGCAGGTCCAGGGACGCGTCCGCGGTGAGCAGGACGGCCTCGATGAGCTCGTCGATGCCCATCCGCTTGAGCGCGGAGATGTCGACGAACATCGTGTCGCCGCCGTACTCCTCGGCCACGAGGTTGTACTCGGTGAGCTGCTGCCGGATCTTCGCCGGGTTCGCGCCCTCCTTGTCGACCTTGTTGACCGCCACGACGATCGGCACGCCGGCCGACTGCGCGTGGTTGAGCGCCTCGATCGTCTGCGGCATGACGCCGTCGTCGGCGGCGACCACGAGGATCGCGATGTCGGTCACCTGGGCACCACGGGCGCGCATGGCGGTGAACGCCTCGTGTCCCGGGGTGTCGATGAAGGTCACCGCGCGGTCCTCGCCCTCGTGCGTGGCGTGGACCTGGTAGGCGCCGATGTGCTGCGTGATGCCGCCGGCCTCGCCCGCGACGACGTCCGCGGAGCGGATCGCGTCGAGGAGCTTGGTCTTGCCGTGGTCGACGTGACCCATGACGGTGACCACGGGGGGCCGCGGGGTCAGGTCCTCGTCGCTCTCGGCGGCCTCCTCGGCCTCGAGGTCGATGTCGAAGGACTCGAGGAGGACGCGGTCCTCCTCCTCCGCCGACACCATCTCGACGACGTAGCCGAGCTCGGCCGCGAGCGTGCCGAAGGTGTCCTCGTCCAGCGACTGCGTGGCCGTGGCCATCTCGCCGAGGTGGAACAGGACGGTCACGAGGCTCGCCGGGTTGGCGTCGATCTTGTCGGCGAAGTCGTTGAGCGAGGAGCCGTGGCGCAGCCGGATGACGGTCTTGCCGTCACCCCGGGGAACCTGCACGCCGCCGAGCGACGGCGCCTGCATCTGCTCGAACTCCTGCCGCTTCGCGCGCTTGGACTTCCGTCCCCGCACGGGGCGGCCACCGGCACGGCCGAAGGCGCCCTGCGTGCTGCCGCGACCGGCGCCACCCGGACGGCCACCGCCGCCGGGACGACCCGCGAAGCCGCCGCCACCCGGGGCACCGGGACGGCCACCGCCGCCCGCGCCCGGACGGCCACCACCGCCGGGACGACCACCACCGGCACCGGCCCCGGGCCGGCCGACGGACGTCTTGCCGGGCATCATCCCGGGGTTCGGCCGGGGCCCACCCGGCCCGGCAGCCGGCGGACGGGGCCCACCGGGGCGCTCGCCGGCACCGTCGCGGCCGCCGCCGGGCCGGGGCATGCCCTGGCTCGGTGCGAACGGGTTGTTGCCGGGACGCGGACCGCCGGGACGCGGACCGCCGCCCTGGCGCGGCATGCCCTGGCTGGGCGCGAAGGGGTTGTTCCCCGGACGCGGACCACCGGGACGCGGACCACCCGGTCGGGGACCGGCTGCCGGCGCGCTCGGTGCGGCCGGGGCCTGACGGGGGCCGGGCGTGGGCGCACCGGGGCGCGCCGACGGTGCCGGGGCCTGGGCCGCCGGTCGGGCCGGAGCAGGCGGCGACGCCGGCTCGGCGGCCGGCGCCTGGGGCGCCGCCGCGGGG
>NZ_CAMPHH010000126.1 GCF_946885855.1 uncultured Actinotalea sp.
GTCGGCGGCCCAGGCGGCGCGATCGCGCAACCTCGGCGCGCTGTGGGAGCGGGTGCGCGGGGCGGGCGTCTCCGTCGAGGACGGCCCCGCCTCGGGGGCGCCGGTCGCGGAGCTTGAGGGCGGCATCCTCGTCCCCACCCGCGGGCGGACCGCGACGGACTGCGCCGCGGGCGACGGCGGGCCGGTCGTCGTGCTCGACCTGGTGGGCGACGCCGCCACCGCGCGACGGTGGGCGGTGGCCGCGTCCGACGCCTGCCCACCAGCGGTCCTGGGGCGCGTCGTCGGCCTGCTGGAGGCGACGGGTGCCGCGGTGAGCGTCCTGCCGGACGTGCCGGGGCTCCTTGTCGCCCGGACGGTGGCGCTGCTCGTGGACGAGGCGTGCGACGTCGTCGGCCGCCGGGTGGCATCCGCGCGCGACGTGGACACGGCGATGCGCCTGGGCGCCGGGTACCCGTGGGGGCCGCTGGAGTGGGGCGACCGCATCGGGCCGCCCCGCGTCGCGGCGCTGCTCGATGCGCTCGCCCCGGTCAACGGTCGGTACCGGGTGAGCGCGACCCTGCGCGACGCGGTCCGCGACGGGAGGTCGCTGCGTGAGCTCTGAGCCGCGGACGGTCGACCGGCAGGCCCTCGCGCGCCGGTGCGCCGAGGCGATGTGGGAGGCCGACCTCGCGAGCCGTCGCCTCGGCATGCAGCTCGTCGACGTCTCCCCCGGTCGCGCTGTGCTGACGATGCGCGTGACCGCGGAGATGGTCAACGGGCACGGCACGTGCCACGGCGGCTACCTCGCGGTCCTCGCGGACAGCGCCTTCGCGTTCGCGTGCAACACCGACGACGACGTCACGGTCGCCGCGGGCTTCGACATCGTCTTCGCCGTCCCCGCGGTGCTGGACGACGAGCTGACCGCTGTCGCGGCCGAGCGCGTCCGGTACGGGCGCAGCGGCGTGTACGACGTGACGGTGACGCGGGCGGACGGGACCGTGATCGCCGAGTACCGGGGGCGCAGCCGCTCGCTCGGCCGGCCCCTGCTGCCGCGGGAGGAGGAGGCATGACGGAGGCGTTCCTCGTCGCCGGGGTGCGGACCCCGATCGGCCGCTACGGCGGCGCTCTGGCGGCGGTCCGGCCCGACGACCTCGCGGCGCACGTGCTGCGCACCCTCGTCGACCGGCACCCGTCGGTGGACTGGGCCGCGACCGACGACGTCGTCCTCGGCTGCGCCAACCAGGCCGGCGAGGACAACCGCAACGTCGCGCGCATGGCGGCCCTGCTCGCCGGGCTGCCGGTCGAGGTGCCGGGGGTCACGGTGAACCGGCTCTGCGCCTCGGGCCTGGACGCGGTCGGCACCGCGGCGCGGGCGATCCGAGCGGGGGACGCGGACGTCGTCCTCGCGGGCGGGGTCGAGAGCATGAGCCGCGCGCCGTTCGTCGTGCCCAAGGCGACGACGGCGTGGTCGCGCGCGGCGGAGATTGCGGACACCACGCTCGGGTGGCGGTTCGTCAACCCCCGGATGCGGGAGCTGTACGGCACCGACTCGATGCCGGAGACGGCGGAGAACCTGGCGCGCGAGCACGGCATCAGCCGTGAGGACCAGGACGCGTTCGCGCTGCGGTCCCAGGAGCGGACCGCGACGGCCCGCGCGGGCGGTCGGCTGGCCCGGGAGATCGTCGCCGTGCCGGTGCCAGCGCGGACCGGGGAGATGCTCGTGGACCAGGACGAGCACCCGCGGGACACCTCGCTCGAGGCGCTCGCCCGGCTGCGCCCCCTCGCGGAGGGCGGCACGGTCACCGCCGGGAACTCCTCGGGGATCAACGACGGCGCGTGCGCGGTGCTCGTCGCGTCGGAGGACGCCGTCGGCCGCTACGGGCTGGAGCCCCTGGCCCGGGTGACGGGCTTCGCGACGGCGGGCGTCCCGCCGCGGACCATGGGCATCGGCCCGGTGCTGGCGACCGAGCGGCTGCTCGACCGGGCGGGCCTCACGCTGGCCGACATCGATCTCGTGGAGCTCAACGAGGCGTTCGCCGCCCAGGCCCTGGCGGTCCTGCGCGCGCTCGGACTGCCCGACGACGCCGAGCACGTGAACTTCAACGGCGGCGCGATCGCCCTCGGGCACCCGCTCGGGATGAGCGGCGCCCGGCTCGCGCTGACCGGCGCGATGGAGCTCGCCGACCGCAGCGGCTCCGGCGCGCGGCGGGCGGTCGCCACGATGTGCGTCGGCGTCGGGCAGGGCGCGTCGCTGCTGCTGGAGAGCGCCTGACCTCGCTCGTGCTAGGGCTCGTACAGGTCGACGGTGACGGCGACCACGGTGCCGTCGTCGGCGAGGAACAGGTCGACCGAGAACCATGCAAGGCACGTGGTGATCGAGTCCTCCGCCGGCTGCACGGAGACGCGGCGGGCGTCCGCCAGGCCGGCGGGTGCCGGTACCGGCGGGGAGGCGCAGTGCGGGTGCTCGCCGACGGACGTCTGCAGCCCGGTCCCGAGACGCTGGGCCCCGTCCGGCTCGGCGAGGTGCTCCTGGAGGACCGTCAGGGCGGAGACCGGTCCGGAGCGCGCGCGGAACCCGTCCGTCTCGAGCAGCCAGGCCTCGGGGTCGGATACCAGCTGCACCGGCAGCGTCCGCACGAGCGTCGGCCCTAGTCCTAGTTCGACGCCGCCCGGTGCCAGCGGCAGAGCGTTCGCCGTGGCGCGATCCGGCTGCTGCGCGAAGCGCACGAAGGCGTCGATCAGCGCGGCGTCGGTCACGGTGATGTCGGCACCGTCCGTCGGCTCGTCGGCAGCGTCGGTGTCAGCCGTCCCGGGCTCGCCGCTGTCCGCGGGGCGGGAGGCGGAGTGCTCCGGCACCCAGAGATTCGAGGCGGCGGAGACCCATCCCTCGTCGGGAGCTCGGAACACGTCGGGCACCAGGAAGGCGCTCGCCGTCCCGCGGCCGGCCCCGTCGGCGACGTGGAGGGACAGCGGCAGTCCCCTGGCGGCGAAGTCATCGAGGCTGGTGCAGCCGGATGCCGTGCTCCAAGCGTCTGCTCCTGCAGGCAACGCGAGCACGAAGCACACCTGGTCATCCGCAGCCGCGACGTACGCGTGTGCCGCGCCGGCGTCGGGCAGGCGCCGCACCTGATCCGTCTCGAATCCTTGAAGCCGCGACACCTGTGGTGGAGCCACGTCGCCGGAGGTGACCGGCTCGCGGAAGGGTCCGAGCACGTCCCGCACATCCTGGACGGGACCCGGCGCCCATCTCGCCGGGTCGACGACCACCTGACGGTGCGGCGTGGCGAGCTCGACGACCGCACCCCCGACCACGAGCACGCCCGCGACCCCCGCCACCAGGCCGCCGACCAGCCGTCTCCGGCGCGCACGCCGCCCCCGTGCCGTGACGGCATCGACCGATAGGGCCATGGGCGGGGCGATCGCCTCCGCATGGTTGCGTAGCAGGGCGGCGTCGTCGTCGTCGGTCCGATTCATGACTGCCTCCTCCCGGGAACGGCATCGGCGGCACCGACGTCGTGCCCCTGTCCGAGGGCGCCGTCGCCCTCGTCGTCGAGCAGGGTCCGCAACCGGGCGAGCGCGCGGGACGCCGTGGACTTCACCGTTCCCAGGCTCACCCCCAGGTCGTCCGCCACCTCGGCCTCCGACAGACCGACGAAATGGCGGAGCACGACCACGCGACGCTGGCGGGTCGAGAGGGACTGCAGGGCGCCGACGAGTCGTGCTCGCTCGACGACCTGCGCCTCGTGACCCTGGCGTGCGGCGGCCGGCAGGTCGTCCACCGACGTCAGGACCTCTCGCCGTCGGCGCCGCCACCCGTCGATCCGCGCGTTGGCGAGTGACCGCCGCGCGTAGGCCAACGGGTCCATCTCACGCGCCCGGCTCCACGCGACGTACGTGCTCACGAGCGCTTGCTGCGCGAGCTCCTCGGCCCGGTGGACGTCTCCGCAGAGCAGCCACGCGGTGTGCAGGAGGGCTCCGGAGTCCGCCGCCATGAGGGCGGCGAACGCCGCATCGCGCTGTCCCGCCTGGTCGCCCACGTCACCTCCCGCGCCCTGCCGGGCGGTGTCGCCCCCGAGCCTCGCGCATCACACGCACGAGCCCGCCGAGAGGTTGCGTCAGGTCACCCACGTGGCCTAACGAGGAGTACAGCCCCCGGGAAAGCGCTGGTGAGCCGAACGCTCAGGTGGCCCTGTCCGTCGCATCCGCCGCGGCGTCGAGATGGACGAGCCACTTGTCGGCGACCTCCTGCTGCAGGTCGACGCCGAACCGGGAGGCGATGAGGAGCACCTGCGCGAGCACGTCAGCCAGCTCGGCGCGGAACCGCGCGTCGAGCTCCTCGTCCGTGGCCGTGTGCCGCGTCTGCCCGCAGCGCGCGAGGTAGGACTGGGTGAGCTCGCCGACCTCCTCGGTGAGCTTGAGGACCAGCCAGTCGTCGGTGCGGTCGATGCCGTGCCGGGCGGCGTAGGTCCTGGAGACCGTCTCGGCGGCCGCGGTCAGCTCTGCGAGGTGCATCCGAGGAGTCTGGCCGACGGCCGCCGAAAGGTTGCGTCGACTCACCCGACCGGCCCGCGCCGCACCGGCCGCCGCCTGTCACCGAGAGTGACTGGACACTCACCAATGGTGAGTGTACGGTCACTCTCATGACGTCCCGGAGCCCGTCCCTCTCGACCGCCGACATCCGCCGCCCCATCGTCGCCGCGGCCGCGCTGCGAGCGTTCGCCCGGGGCGGGTACCACGGCACCACGGTCGCCGACGTCGCCCGGGACGCGGAGATCTCGTCGGCGTACGTCTTCAAGCTCTTCCCCCGCAAGGAGTTGCTCTTCGTCGCCGCGCTCGAGGTCTGCTTCGAGAGGATCGTCGCCGCGCTCGCTGCGGGCGCGGACGCCGCGGACGACGACTCCCCCGAGGCCGTGCTCGACTCGATGGGCGACGCGTACGCCCACCTGATCCGCGACCGCACGCTCCTGCAGCTCCAGGTCCACGCCCAGTCGGTCGCCGACGTCCCCGAGCTCGGTGACGCCCTGCGCGCCGGACTGGCCCGGGTCACCGCCTTCGCGGCGGAGCGCTCGGCCGGCTCGGACGACCAGGTGCAGCGGTTCATGGCCTTCGGTCAGCTGTGCCACCTGCTCGTCACCGCAGGGATCGACGAGAGCAGCGAGAGATGGGCACAGATCCTCTCGCACGGCATCCGCCACCCGGAATAGGCACAGTGCCTGGCGCGGCCCCGGTCTCGCGCCGCTGTCGATAGTGAGTGATTACTCACTCAAGCCACGAGAGGAGGAATTATGACCAAGGACATGACGATGCGCTGGGTCGCCCTGGCGCCGCTCGCGCTCATCGCCGTCGCGATGTTCAGCCAGTGGAGCTGAACCCATGACGCCAACCCTTCCCACCCCGACACAAGGACGACAACCATGACCGACACCGCCGACTCCGCAGCCACGGCTCTGCCCACCACCGACGCCAAGACCGTCTCCGTCGAGAGAGCCGCGTGGTGGATCACCTTCGGCGCCCTCACGGTCGCCCTGGTCACCATGCTCGGCCTCTGGGACTGACGCCCAGGACCCGGGGGACGGGAACGCTCCGTCCCCCGGGTCGACCGGCCCCTCCTCAGCTCGCGGGCGCGCCCCGCACCCCGCTCGAAAGTGGCACCACCATGACCATCACCGTCCCGACCGCCCCACCCGCGCCGGCCCGCCGCAGCAGCCGCCGCTGGCTCGCCCTGGGCATCCTGGCCCTCGCCCAGTTCCTCGTCGTCCTCGACGCGTCCATCGTCAACATCGCCCTGCCCGTCCTCGGGCAGCAGCTCGACATGGGCACCGCCGCCCTGTCCTGGGTCATCACCGCCTATGTCCTCGCCCTCGGCGGCCTGCTCCTCCTCGGCGGACGCCTCGCGGACCGGTACGGACACCGCCGCTTCTTCCTTGTCGGCACCGCGGGGTTCGTCGCCGCGTCCGCCCTGGCGGGCCTGTCGACCACCACCTCGATGCTGCTGAGCGCCCGAGCCGTGCAGGGTGCGTCCGCCGCGCTCCTGGCCCCCGCAGCCCTCGCCCTGCTGACGCACCTGTTCCCCGAGACGAAGGGCCGCACGAAGGCCCTCGGTGTCTGGGGCGCCGTCGCCGGCCTCGGGTCCGCCGCCGGTGTCCTCCTCGGCGGCGTCCTGACCGCCGCGTACGGCTGGCCGTCGGTGTTCTTCGTCAACATCCCGGTCGGCGCGGTCGTCCTCATCGCGATCCCGCTGCTCATCACCCCCGACGCCCGTGGCGTGCGGAGCAGGCTCGACGTCCCCGGGGCGGCGACCATCACCGGTGCTCTCGTCGCCGCCGTCGGCGCGCTCAGTGCTGTCGAGCAGGTCGGCCTCCTCGACCCGCTGGCCATCGGTCTGGCGGCGACGGCGGTCGTGCTCGGCTTCGCCTTCGTCCGTGTCGAGCGTCGGGCCGCCGACCCTCTCGTGCCTCTCCAGGTGTTCCGGAACCGGCACCTCGCGGTCGGCAACGTCGTCATGCTGCTCATCGGAGCGGCCATGGTGGCCCTGTTCTTCGCGCTCTCCGTGTTCATGCAGGCCGTCCTCGGCTACGGCGCGCTCGCCACCGGGCTCGCGCAGCTGCCGCTGGCCGGCGTCCTCGTGGTCGTCGCCGGCGTCGCCCCCGCGATCGTCGGACGCGTCGGCACCGGGCCCACGCTGGTCGGATCCCTCGTGGTGCTTGCGGCGGGTCTCTTCTGGTTGTCGTTCGCCCCGTCGTCGGCAGTGTTCAGCTCCCAGATCCTCGGGCCCACCGTGCTCATCGGACTCGGCTTGGGCGGCGCGTTCGTCACCACCACCCAGCTGGCCGTCGACGGCGTCGCGGAGCGCGAGGCGGGCCTTGCCGGCGGCCTCGTCAACACCAGCCAGCAGATCGGCGGCGCCGTCGGCCTCGCCGTCCTCGGCACCCTGGCGGCGCTCCGGACCGAGTCGCTCGCGGAGCTCGGCGTGGCGACGCCCGATGCCCTGACCGGTGGGTTCTCGTGGCTCTTCCTCGGCGCCGCCGCCCTCAGTCTCCTCGGTGCCCTCGTCGCCCGGGCAGCAGGCGGTGGGCGCTGAGCCTGCCGGGCAGGGCTCGGAGCACGCGGGCCGGGTCAGGGCGCGTCCGGCGGCAGCCTCACCTGCCCGGTCCGGTATCCGACGCTGTCGCGACGCGTCGCGTGCGGCGCATGACCAGGCGTGGCATCCCCGACGCGACGGCGTTCGTCGTGCCGATGACCTCGAACCCGGCCCTGGCGAACATCGACCGGGTGCCGACGAAGGCCATCGTCGTGTCCATCCGGCCCTGCGGGTCGACGGGGTACGCCTCGACCGCCGGCGCACCGTGCGAGGCGGCGTACTGCACCGCGCCCTCGAGGAGGTGCGCGGTGACGCCGGACCTCCGGTGCCCCGCGCGCACCACGACGCAGACGATGCTCCACACCGGCACGTCGTCGACGGGACGGATGAGCCGCGACGCGGCGAGGCGCGGGATCTCGGCGCGCGGCCCGAGGTTGCACCAGCCGACCGGCACGCCGTCGCGGTAGGTGACCACACCCGGCGGGTGCTCCCGCTCGCAGAGGCGACGCATCGCCCGCTCGCGGTCGCCCCCGCCCAGCTCCTCGACGTCCTGGACGCGGAGGCGGTGCGAGAGGCACCAGCAGTGGGTGGCCCGTCGGTTCGGGTTGACGACGTCGGCGAAGTCCTCGAACCGGTCCGGGGTGAGGGGGTGCGTCTCCCAGCTCGTCCCGCTCATGGCGCCACCGAGTCCAGCACCGTGGCGAGGTCCGCCGGTCGGCTCACCATCGGCCAGTGCCACGTCGGCAGCTCGACGTAGGTCCAGTCGCCGTCGACCATGTGCGCGAACACCGGCGCGTGCGGGGCCATCTGCCGCAGCTGCTCGAGGCTGAAGGTGCACAGCACGCCCGTCCGCGGCAGGCGCTCCCAGGCGCCGGTGAGCGTGACGGGCTCGGTGGCGGTGCGCCAGGGCTGCGGCCGCGACTGTGCGACCAGCGCGGCCACGGCGGCGTCGTCGACCTCGGGCACCTCGGCGGCGAGCGCGGCCCACGGGGGCGGCGGCAGCCTCCAGCCCTCGCCCTGCGCCCTGACCACGTCCTCGTTGGCCGCCCGCGCCTCAGGTCCCTCGAAATCGGCCTGCGCCGTCCCGTCCGGCAGCGGCCCCGTGTCGACGTAGACGAGACGGGCCACCCGGTCGGGCACGCGGTCCGCCGCGCCGGTGGTCACGAGCGCGCCGTAGCTGTGCCCCACGAGGACGACGTCGTGCAGATCCTCCTGCTCGAGGAGGTGCACGACGTCGTCGACGTGCGTCGTCAGGTCGGTCTCGGGCGAGGCGAGGTCCGCCCGGTCGCCCATGCCGGTCAGATCGACGGGGTGCACGACGTGGCCGCGAGCGCGCAGCACGTCGGCGACGGCGTTCCAGACCCGGCCGCCGAGCCAGAAGCCGGGGACGAGGACGTAAGTGGTGGTCATGCCGACCACGGTAGGCGGCATTGCGGACAGGATCCGCCCGATATGGTGACTGCACTTCGAGATCCACGACGAGCGGCGCCGAGGAGGTCCGTGACCCGCCCGACCGCGCGCGTGCTGGCGATGCTCGAGCTGCTCCAGACCGGCGGACAGCGCACGGTCGGCGAGCTCGCCGAGCGGCTCGGGGTCGACGAGCGCACCGTCCGGCGCTACGCCGAGCACCTCACCGACCTCGGGATCCCGGTCCAGGCGCAGCGGGGCCGGTACGGCGGCTACCGGCTCTCCCCCGGCTACAAGCTGCCGCCGCTGATGCTCACCGACGACGAGGCCGTCGCCGTCGTCCTGGGCCTGCGGGCGGCGGAGCGCGCCGGCCTCGCGACCACCGAGCCCGCCGCGACGGCGAGCGCGCTGACCAAGGTGTCCCGCGTGCTGCCGCACGCCCTGGCCCGGCGGCTCGACAGCCTGCTGTCGACCGCGCAGTTCACGACACGGCCGCACGCCGGCGCTGCGGCCGGGGCCGACACGTTGCTCGGCCTCGCCGCCGCTGCGCAGGAGCGGCGGACCGTCGCGATCGCGTACACCGCGTGGGACGGGCGGGAGTCGCAGCGCGACCTGGACGTCTACGGCCTCGTCTTCCACTCCGGCCGGTGGTACGCGACCGGGTACGACCACGGCCGGGACGACGTGCGGACGTTCCGCCTGGACCGCATCAGCGCGGTCCGGCAGGTCGAGGGCACGTTCGTCGTGCCGGCCGACTTCGACGCGAGGGCGCAGGTCGTGTCCGGCATCGCGGCGGTCGGCTGGTCGCACGAGGTCGCCGTCGTGCTGCGGACCACCCTCGCGGAAGCGGGAGAGCGCCTGCCCCGGAGCGCCGGACGGCTCAGCCCGCACGTCGACGGCGTGCTCCTCGAGACGCGCGTCGAGGACCTCAGCGGCATGGCGGCCATGCTGGCCGGGCTCGGCTGGGACTTCGAGGTGGTCACGCCCGACGCCCTGCGCGACGAGGTCCTGGCC
>NZ_CAMPHH010000127.1 GCF_946885855.1 uncultured Actinotalea sp.
GCGTCACCCCGCCCGCATCGTCCGATCGGCCCGGGTTGTCCCCGGCCGGAGGTCCCACCCCGCGTGTCGCCGCAGGTGGGAGGCTCGAGGCGTGGTGCGGCGACGGAGCCGGACCGCCGGCCGCCTCCCCGGGTGCGACCCGCCCGCGCGGCCGTGGACGAGGCCACCACCGTGGCCGGTGAGGTGCAGGAGCGACCGTGCACGAGATCTACCTGAGGATCAGCGAGAACCAGACCCGGGAGCTGGAGCGGCGTCTCCAGCGCAGGCTCGCGGCCGAGGAGCGGGGCGTGGTCGGCCGTCGTCCCCGCCGTCGCGTGCACCTGCACCTGCCCGCGCACCGGACGGGCCGCCCGCGCGGGTGACCGTCGTCCGGGTCGCGTCACGGCGTGGCGCGGCCCGCGCACGGCGGGCACGCGGTGCGGCGCGGTCCTACCCTGACGCTGCCGGTCGGACCGGCGGCCGGTCGGTGGCCTCACCGGCGGTCAGGGAGGTGGGGCACGAGAGGTGCCGCACCCGGGACGCCGCGCGGGGCCGCGCGGAGGACGAGGGGCACGCGTGGCGGGCGGTCTGGCGGCACTCCTGGACGACATCGCGGCGCTGGCCAAGCTCGCCGCCGCGTCGGTGGACGACATCGGCGCGGCCGCGGGTCGCGCCAGCGCCAAGGCCGCTGGGGTCGTCATCGACGACACGGCGGTGACCCCGCGCTACGTCCACGGCTTCACCGCCGACCGGGAGCTGCCGGTCATCAAGCGCATCGCGATGGGCTCGCTGCGCAACAAGCTCCTCTTCATCCTCCCGGCCGCGCTGCTGCTGAGCCAGTTCCTGCCGTGGCTCCTCACGCCGATCCTCATGGTGGGCGGGACGTACCTCGCGTTCGAGGGCGCGGAGAAGATCTACGAGCTCCTCACCGGGCACGCGAAGGAGAAGAAAGCCGTCCCGGCGGCCGCCCGGGGTGAGGACGCGGAGAAGGCGATGGTCGCCGGCGCGATCCGCACCGACTTCATCCTCTCCGCCGAGATCATGGTCATCGCGCTGAACGAGGTCGCGGACGAGCCGCTCGCGTCCCGCGCGCTCATCCTCGTCGTCGTCGCGATCGGGATCACGCTCCTCGTGTACGGCGTCGTCGCGCTCATCGTGAAGATGGACGACATCGGCCTGCACCTCGCCGAGAAGCGGCAGGGCGCCGCGGCTGCGGGCGGCCGGCTCCTCGTCCGCGCCATGCCCAAGGTCCTCGCGGTGCTGTCCACCGTCGGCATCGTCGCGATGCTGTGGGTGGGCGGCCACATCCTCCTCGTCGGCGTCGACGAGCTCGGCTGGCACGCGCCGTACGACCTCGTGCACCACCTCGAGGAGGCCGTGCACGGGGTGGGTGGCGTCGGCGGGTTCCTCGCGTGGCTGGTCAACACGCTCGCCTCGGCGCTCGCCGGCCTGCTCGTGGGCGCCGTCGTCGTCGCCGTGCTGCACCTCGTGCCCCGGCGCAAGGGCGCGACCGCCCACTGAGGTCCTCGCCGTCCACCCATCGAGCACCTGCCGCGCGCCCGGCCAGCGGCACGTCGGCGCGGACCTCGCGTCGTGCTCCGCGGCTCGTCGGGTGAGGATGGTGACCATGCTGATCTCCGGTCGCTACGAGCTGCTGCACCGGATCGGCGCCGGCGGGATGGCGGCGGTCTGGGAGGCGCGGGACACCGTGCTGGGCCGTCCGGTCGCCGTCAAGGTCGTCGACCTCGCCGTCGCGGACGACCCGGCGCTGGGCGAGCGCCTGCACCGCGAGGCCGTCGCCGCGGCGTCGATCACCCACCCCGACGTCGTCACGGTGCACGACGCGGGCGTCGCCGACGGCGTGGCGTACGTCGTCATGACGCTGGTGGAGGGCCGCGACCTGGCCGCCGTGCTCGCGGAGCGCGGGCCGCTGCCCGTGCCCGAGGCGATGCGGCTGGGCACCCGGCTCGCCGGCGCGCTCGCGGCCGTGCACGCGGCCGGTGTCGTGCACCGCGACGTCAAGCCGGCGAACGTCCTGCTGCACGGCGAGGACGTCACGCTCGTCGACTTCGGCATCGCCAGCATCGACACCGCGCAGGCCTCGCTCACCGCGGCGGGGACCGTCATCGGCACCGCGCACGGCATGTCCCCGGAGCAGGCGCGCGGCGAGCCGGCGACGCCTGCGAGCGACGTCTACGGCCTGGGCTGCCTGCTGACCGCCGCGCTGACGGGGGCGCCGCCGTTCGAGGCGGAGTCGGCGGTCGCCGTCCTCCAGCGGCACCTCGAGGACTCCCCGCCGTCCGTGCGGGAGCGGCGCCGGGAGGTGCCGGCGGAGCTGGACGCCCTGGTGACGGCCATGCTCGCGAAGGACCCCACCGCGCGGCCGACGGCCGGTGACGTCCAGGACGCGCTCGGTCGCCTGACCGCCGGGCCCGACGGCGCCGCGACCCGGGTCCTGCCGCCCGCCGCCGGGGGCATGCCCGCCGCGGGCGGGCCGGAACCCACGCGCGTGCTGCCGGCCGGGCCAGTCCCTCCCCGACCGGGCGGCCGTGGCCCCGCGACGGGTGTCGCTCCCGGCCGGGAAACGCCACCGCCGCGACGGCGGGGGACCTGGGCGTTCCCCGTCGGGCTCGGTGCCCTGGCGGTGGTCCTCGTCGGCGTCCTCGCGTTCGCTCTCACGGGCGGCGAGCCCGGGACGGACGACCCGGCAGGGACGACGGACCCTGGCCAAGCCGAGTCCCCCGATCCGGGGACCGAGGCGGAGCCTCCTCCGCCGGCGGAGGCCGAGCCGGAGGCGCCGCCGCGGGACCCGGCTCCGGAGGAGCCGCCGCGGGACCCGGCTCCGGAGGAGCCGCCGCCGGACGTGGAGACCGTCCTCGCCGGGCTGGACGACAAGGACCGCGAGGAGCTCCAGGACAGGTGGGAGGACGTCGTCGACGCCCTCGAGGAGGACAAGGGCGGCAAGGCCGGCAGCGAACTGCGCAAGCTGCTCCGGGACGTCGACGGGCTCGAGCGCGACGGGGACATCAGCCCCGAGGAGGCCGACGTCCTGCGGGCCGCGTTCGGCGAGGGGGCGCCGGGCGCGGACCCGGGCGACTGACCCGCCGCCGGTCGTCGTCCTCGGCGAGGTGACACGCCGGGTCCGGCGGCCTTCGCCGGGGCGGCTGCACTCCCCGGCTGCTCCTCACGAGCACCTGACGACGCTCGAGCGCGAGCGGCCGCCGCAGCCGCGGGGGCGGGGCGCCGCGCGTCAGCGGAGCGGGGCCCGGCAGAGGCAGAACGGGTGGCCTGCGGGGTCGGCGTAGACCTGGAAGACCTCGTCGCGGGTGTCCGGGTCCTCCGCGACCTGCAGCACGCGGGCCCCGAGGGCCAGGGCACGGTCGTGCGCGCCCGCCAGGTCGTCCACCCACAGGTCCATGTGCACCTGCTGCTGCTGGTCCCCACCCGGCCAGACCGGCGGCACGTGGTTCGGCGCGTACTGGATGCCCAGCCGCCACTCGCCGTCGACGACGACGTTGTGCCAGTCCTCCTCGCGCTCCACGTGGCCGTCGAGGAGCTGCGCCCAGAAGGAGCTGACGGCGTCCAGGTCGGCGGCGTCGAGGACGACGACGGTGCGGAACACGCGCATGCCTCATGCTGCACCCGCCGGGCGGGCAGCGGAAGCCTGTCCGGCCGACGGGCCCCTGCACACCGTCCGACCCGCGTCGTAGGTTCGACGGATGGAGCAACGGATCAGCCTCGTCACGCTCGGCGTCCGCGACCTGGCGCGGTCGCAGGCTTTCTACGCGTCGTTGGGATGGCAGGGGCAGGAGGTGCAGGACACCGTCTTCTTCCAGGCCCTCGGCCAGGCGGTCGTGCTCTGGGACCGCGCGCGGCTGGCGGCCGACTCCGGTGTGGAGGACGACGGCGCCACGTTCAGCGGCGTCGTGCTCGCGCACAACGTCCGCGGGCGCCACGAGGTCGACGACGTGCTGGTGCGCGCGGCCGGCGCGGGCGGGACCGTGACCCGCGCCGCCGCGGACACGTTCTACGGCGGCTACGCCGGCTGCTTCCGGGACCCGGACGGCCACGTGTGGGAGGTCGCCTGGAACCCCGGGCTGCCCCTGGACGAGCGGGGTGGCCTCACGGTCCCGGAGTGGGGCGTGGACGCCCCGGAGCCCGGCTGAGCCTCGGAACCGGGCCGGAGTGCTCCCCGTGGGGGGGCGGGGGCGAGCAGGTGGCGGGCTGCCGCGGCGACCACCGCCGTCTAGCCTCGAGCCGTGACCACCTTCCCTCCTTCGGACCGCCCGCTCTCCGTCCTGTCGATCCAGTCCCACGTGGCCTACGGGCACGTCGGCAACGCGTCCGCGGTGTTCGCCATGCAGCGGCTGGGCGTGGACGTGTGGCCGATCCACACGGTGCAGTTCTCCAACCACACGGGGTACGGGGACTGGAAGGGCCGGGTCTTCGACGGGCCGGCGATCGACGAGGTCGTCGACGGGATCGCCGACCGCGGCGTGCTGCCGACCTGCGACGCGGTGCTCTCGGGCTACCTGGGGTCGGCGGACATCGGCCACGCCGTGCTGGCCGCCGTCGCACGCGTGCGGGCGGCCAACCCCGACGCGGTCTACTGCGCGGACCCGGTGATCGGCGACGTCGGGCGCGGGGTCTTCGTCCGCCCCGGGATCCCCGAGCTCATGCGCGACGTCGTGGTCCCCGCCGCCGACGTCGTCACCCCCAACCACTTCGAGCTCGACCACCTCACCGGGAGCACCTCCCGGACCCTGCCGGCGGTCCGGGACGCCGTCGCCGCGCTGCAGGCCCAGGGGCCGCGCGCCGTCCTGGTCACGTCCCTGGAGACGGAGGACACGCCCGCCGACGCGGTGGACCTCCTCGCGGCGGAGGGCGACCGGGTCTTCCGCGTCCGCACGCCGCGGCTGGACGTGTCCGTCAACGGCGCCGGGGACGCGATCGCGGCGCTGTTCTCCGTCCACTGGCTGCGCTCGCGGTCGGTCGAGGTCGCGGTGCGGGCGGCGGCGTCCGCGGTGCACGGGGTGCTGGCCGCCACCGAGGCCGCGGGTTCGCGGGAGATCCGGCTCGTCGCCGCGCAGGACCAGCTCGTCCGGCCGGCCACCGTCTTCGACGTCGAGGAGCTGTAGCCGCCGTGGGCCAGGTGCGGGACCTGGACGGGCGGCTCCTCGTCGCCTCCCCGACGCTCGGCGACGAGCGGTTCTCCCGCACCGTGGTCCTCCTGCTGCACCACGACGACGACGGCGCGTTCGGCGTCGTCCTCAACCGGCCGCTGCCCGTGCGGGTCGACGCCGTGCTGCCGGCGTGGCAGGAGTCCGTGGCGCCGCCCGGCACCCTGTTCCAGGGTGGCCCGGTCGGGCTCGACGGCGCGCTCGGGCTCGTCACGGTGCCCGAGGGCGCGGGCCTGCACGAGGGGGTGTCGCGCCTGGCCGGACCCTTCGGCGTCGTGGACCTGGACAGCGACCCGGGCGCGGGTCCGCTGGGCGTCACGGGCATCCGGATCTTCGCCGGGCACTCCGGCTGGTCGGCGGGCCAGCTCGAGCGAGAGATCGCCGGGGGCGACTGGTACGTGCTCGACGCGGACCCCGCCGACGCGCTCACCCCGCGGCCGGAGCTGCTCTGGCGACGGGTCCTGCGGCGCCAGGGCGGCGCGCTCGCGATCGTCTCCACCTTCCCGCCGGACCCGAGCCTCAACTGACCGCCGTCGGGCGGACCTCACCCGCCCGGGGAGGGCCCGGCGGGCTCAGGAAGGGCGCCGCAGGGTCGATGATGGTCCTCGACCGGAGGCGGATCCTGGGGGTGGGACGGTGATCGACGCGGTGACCGCTGCGCCGGAGCTCGTCGAACGACGGCTCCGCGCCGTCCTCGCCGACCCCGCGCTCGCCGACGCGGCCCTCGACGTGCACCTCCAGCCGATCGTCGCGATGCCGACCGGCGAGGTGGTCGAGCTCGAGGCCCTGGTCCGGTGGTCGGACCCCGAGCTGGGACGGGTCGTCCCCGACGTGCTCGTCCCCGTCGCGGAGGCGGTCGGGCTCATCGGCGCCCTGGGCCGGTGGGTGCTCGAGCGGGCGTGCTCGGCCGCCGCCTCCTGGCCCGCCGCCGGCGTCGGCGCGGAGCCGCCGCGGGTGGCCGTCAACGTCTCGCCGCTGCAGCTCGTCGACCCCGGGTTCTGCGAGGAGGTGCTGGCCGTCCTCGCCGCGACGGGCCTGCCGGCGACGCGCCTGGTCCTGGAGGTCACCGAGCAGGCGGGCGTCGTCGACCTCGCCCTCACGCAGCGGGTCCTCTCCCGCCTGCGCGCGGCCGGCGTCCGGGTCGCGCTCGACGACTTCGGCACCGGGCGCACCTCGCTGACCCTCCTGCGTCAGCTGCCCCTGGACGTGGTGAAGATCGACCGGACCTTCGTCTCGGGCGACGAGCCGGGCGCGGCCGAGGGCGTGCTCCTGCGGCTGCTCGTGGACGCGTGCCACAGCCTCGGCCTCGAGGTGGTGGCCGAGGGCGTCGAGGACGCCACCCAGGCCACCACGGTGGCCGCGCTCGGGATCGACCGCGCCCAGGGCTGGCACTTCGGCCGGCCGGAGCCGGCGTCGAGCCCCACCGCCCACCTCGCCGACGCGGCGGCCGTCGAGCTGCCCGGACGGCGCCGTCGGGCCGGAGACGCGACCGACGAGTTCGTCGTGGTCACGGAGCAGGACCGCACGGTCGTCTTCGTCTCCTCCGGGGTGTTCGACGTGCTCGGGCTGCGGCCGCAGGACGTCGTCGGCCGGGACGCGGCCGAGCTGCTCGAGGCGGAGGACGTCGGTGCGCTGCCCGACCCCGCCACCGTGCGCCCGGTGGAGCGCCTGCTGCGGGTGCGGCGACGGGACGGGGCCCTGCGCTGGCTGCGGGTGCGGACGTCGGTCGCCGTCGACGCCACCGCCGGTCCGCGCGCGGTGAGCACGTGCCGCGACGTCACCGAGGCCGAGACGGTCCGCCGGTGGGCGCGCGACGTCGAGCAGACGTTCCGGCGCGCGTTCGACGAGGCACCCTGCGGCATGAGCCTCACCGGCCTGGACGGGCGGATCCGTTCGGTGAACCGGGCCCTGGCGCACCTGCTCGACCGGACGGAGGCCGAGCTCGTCGGCCGGCACATCGACGAGCTCACCCACCCCGAGGACCGCGCCACGGACACGGTCAACCTCGTCGACCAGCGCGAGGGGCGCCTGGACTCCGTGACGGTCCGCAAGCGCTTCCTCCGGGCCGACGGCGCGCCGGTGCTGGCCGACGTCGTCGCCTCGGTGGTGCACGCCGACGACGGCGCACCGCTCGTCCTGGTCGCGCACGTCACCGCGGTCTGACCGGGCACGTCACCGCGGCCCGACGGCGCACGCGGACCGGTCCTGCCGAGCGGCCGGACGGCCCGGGCGTGGCGCGGCGCCGTCGTCGGTGGGAGCGTGGTGCCCTGCTGCGGAGGAGGGCGACATGAGCGAGATCCCCGGCCACGACATCCCGGTCCTCGAGGAGGACGAGACGGTCCCGCCGCGACCGGAGGAGGAGGTCGCCGACGTCGCACGGTCCCGGCCCGACCCCCTCGGCCACGGCGGCGACGAGGCGGAGTCGACCCCGGCCTGACGCTCGGGCTGCGCGCTGCCCCGGTTCGAGGGGTCGGACGGGACGGCGCGGGTCAGCGGGCCGCGAGAGCGCGAACCGTCTCGATGGTGTCCGCGTCGGCTGCGGCCTTGTCGTCCCGGTAGCGCACGACCCGGGCGAACCGGAGGGCGAGGCCGCCGGGGTAGCGGGTCGACCGCTGCAGACCGTCGAACGCGATCTCCACGACCTGCTCGGGCCGGAGCCGGACGGTCCAGCCGTCGTCGTCGACGGCGAGCTCGCGGAAGCGCGCGGTCTGCCACGCGAGGATCTCGTCCGTCATGCCCTTGAACGTCTTGCCCAGCATGACGAAGCCGCCGGCGCCGTCCCGCGCGCCGAGGTGGATGTTCGACAGGAGCCCCGCGCGCCGCCCGGACCCGCGCTCCACGGCCAGCACCACGAGGTCGAGGGTGTGGCGCGGCTTGACCTTGACCCACGCGCTCCCGCGCCGGCCGGCCTCGTAGGGCGCGGCTGCGTCCTTGACGACGACGCCCTCCTGCCCGGCCGCGACCCAGCGCGCGAACGCGGCCTGCGCCTCCTCGGGGTCCCGGGTGACGACCCGCTCGACCGCGTGCGGGCCGACGACGGCGTCCAGCCGCGCCAGGCGCTCGGCCAGCGGTGCGTCGAGCAGGTCCTCCCCGTCGACGTGCAGCACGTCGAAGAAGAAGGGCCGCAGGGCCGTGGCGCGGGCGAGCTCGGCGTCGCGCGTCGCGCTGCGGGCGGATGTCTCCTGGAAGGGCCGTGGCCGGCCGTCGTCGTCGAGCGCGAGGGCCTCGCCGTCCAGGACGACGGCGCGCACCGGCAGGGCGCGGACCACCTCGACGATCTCCGGCACGCGGGCGGTGATGTCGTCGAGGCTGCGGGTGTAGACGCCGACGTCCCCGCCGTCCCGGTGCACCTGGATCCGGATCCCGTCGAGCTTGGCGTCGACGACGACCTCACGGCCCGCGAAGCCCGCGACCGCCGCGGCGGCGTCGGGGGCCGACGCGGCGAGCATCGGCCGCACCGGTCGGCCGACGGTGAGGCCGAACGCCTCGAGGGCCACCCGGGCGCCGTCGGCGTCGGGGGCGGCGAGCGCCGCGGTGGCGACGGGCTCGGTGGCCCCCGCGAGCATCGCCGCGCGGCGCACCACCTCGGCGGGCACGCCCGAGGCCTCCGCCACCGCGTCGAGCAGCAGCGCGTCGAGGGCGCCCTGGCGCAGCTCCCCGGTGACGAGGCCGCGCAGGAGCCGCTGCTCGTCAGCGGTGGCCGCGGCGAAGAGGTCGCGCGCGAGCAAGTTCCGTGCGCTCGCGGACCCGGGCCCGCTCAACCCGGCCATCCGCTCGAACGTGGCGTCGACCTGGGTCACCTGCAGGCTCGGCTCGGCCGCCGGCTCGGGCAGACCGGCGAGCGACCGCCACCCCAGGCCCGTGCGCCGTTGCCGCAGTTCCCCGGCGAGGTACCGCGCGACGACGGCGACCTCGTCGGCCGGCGTGCGCCGCAGCAGCGCCACGAGCGCGGCGCGCTTGGCCAGGCGCGAGCGGGTCGCCGCGACGGCGGCGGAGGTCGTGGCGACGTCGGCGAGCAGCACGCGCTCATCATCACGCGCCCCGGCCGCGACCGCGCTCGCACGGTGAGCCGGCCCTCCGGACCTCCGCGCCGCCCCGGGCCCGCCCCGATCCGCACAGGATCGTGGTGACCTCCCCGCGTCCCGCGCGGGCGAGCCGCCACGGGCTCGGGGGCCGGCGTCGTCGTCGGGCCACGGAGGTGATGGCCTGAGCTGACGTGACCTCCGTCCCTTCCCCTCGGGCAGGCGGCTCCTAGCGTGGAAGGGTCCCTCCTGGAG
>NZ_CAMPHH010000128.1 GCF_946885855.1 uncultured Actinotalea sp.
GTCCCCGCCCGCCCGCCGAGGGACACGATGCCGATCTCCTCGTCCATGAGGAGATCGATGGCGATCCGCTGCTCCGCGCTGCGCCCGTGGACGCCGAACACGTCGCGGTCCCCCCGGACCAGCTGCAGCCGCTTGTCCGCGGTGACCCGCGCGAGGGCGGACCCCCGGGTCGACGTCACGACCGCACCCGTGTGGCACAGCAGCGGGCCCGTGTCCTGACCGCCGAGGTCGACGTCGGCGAGGTCCACCTGCTCGGCGGTGAACAGCTCGGCCATCTGCGCGTCCGCCAGCTGCAGGTGCGCGATGCCCGTCCACCCGGAGTCCACGGCGAGCTCGGCGCGGTACTCCTCGGCCCGCAGGCCGAGCGCGGAGGCCTTGACCCGCAGCGGCAGGTCCTTGGACACGAGGGTGACGTCGGCACCCTCGTCGGCGAGGTTGCGCGCCACCGCGAGGATCCGGGTGTCGTTGTCGCCGAGCCGGAAGCCGGCGGGGAGGACCTGCGGGTCCACGTGGTTGAGCTCGACCCGCAGCGTCCCGCCGTGGTCCCCCACCGGCACGGCCTCGTCGAGCCGCCCGTGCTGGATGCGCAGGTCGTCCAGGTGCCGCAGCGCGCTGCGGGCGAAGTAGCCCAGCTCTGCGTGGTGCCGCTTCGCCTCGAGCTCCGTGATGACCACGACCGGGAGGACGACGGCGTGCTCGGCGAAGCGGAGCATCGCGCGCGGGTCGGAGAGGAGGACGGACGTGTCGAGCACGAACGTGCGCCGCACCTGGAGATCCTGGTCCTCGACGGGCGTACGGGTCGTACGGTCGGACGTGGCCACGGCAGGCTCCCTCCGGCGCACTCTGCGCCGCTCAGCGCCACCGCCCGCCGGTGATCCGGCGGTCGACGGCTGGGTGGGGGTCGGTCGGCCACGAGGGCCGGGTCCGGCCCCCTTCCCGGAGCCGGTGCTCCATGGGGCCTCCCGAGAACGACGGGCGTCGTCCTGATACGCCGGAACGTAACCCCGCCGTCGGCGCGTCGCTCGACGGGACACGCCGTGCGACACGCCCGGGTACGGGTGTGTTCACCCGCCCGGTGCAACCCGGTCACCCGGCGGACGGGCGCGCCACCCCGATGCGGCTCAGCGTCCGAGCCGCCGCTCCCGTTGCGCGTAGCTGCGCAGGGCGCGCAGGAAGTCGACCCGGCGGAAGTCGGGCCAGTACGCCTCGCAGAAGTAGAACTCGGTGTGCACGCTCTGCCACAGCAGGAAGCCACCGAGACGCTGCTCGCCGGACGTGCGGATGACCAGGTCCGGGTCCGGCTGCCCCTTGGTGTAGAGGTGCTCGGCGATGTGCTCGACGTCGAAGCTCTCGGCGAGGTCCTCCAGGGCGGTGCCGCTCTCGGCGTGCGCCCGGAGCATCGCCTTGACCGCGTCGGCGATCTCCCGGCGCCCCCCGTAGCCGACGGCGACGTTGACGTGCAGCCCCTGGACGTTCGCCGTCCGGCGCTCGGCCTCCCGGAGCGTCGCCGCGGCGCTCGGCGGCAGGAGGTCCAGGGCCCCGACCACCTGCAGCCGCCAGCGGCCGCGCGCGGCGAGGTCGCCGACGGCGTCCTGGATGATCCCGAGCAGCTCGGAGAGCTCGTCCGACGAGCGGGACAGGTTGTCCGTCGAGAGCATCCACAGCGTGACCACCTGGACGCCGATCTCCTCCGACCACTCCAGCAGGTCGACGATCTTGTCCGCGCCGCGTCGGTGACCGTGCGAGGCCGACTCCCCCAGGCTGCGGGCCCAGCGCCGGTTGCCGTCGAGGATCACCCCGATGTGCCGCGGGATCGCGTCGGGCGGGAGCGAGGCGGCGAGGCGCCGCTCGTACAGCCCGTAGACCGGGTGGGGCAGGCGCATCGGGCTCCTCCGAGGGCTTCGGGACGAGCACACGGTAGCGCCGGTCCCGGTGGCGCGGGAGGCGTGCGGGGCCCGACCGGGTGGAGGGCGCGACCAGGGCGTGGAGGTGTGGTGAAGACGCCCCCGGTACGGCCCTGGACAGGGACCTACGCTCCAGTAACCTACGCTGCCGTAGGTTAGGCTCGGAGCGGCGCGGCCGTGGCAGGCTCGGACGCGCAGGGACAGGACGGGAGAGGAGGGTCGGCATGGTCAGGTCGACGGGCAGGAGCGCCGCCGGGCGCAGGGCCCCCACCGCCGCCCGCGCGGACGGGACGCCCGCGCCCGGGCACCCGGACGACGTCGCGCCCACGCACCACGCGGGCCTCAAGCCACGCCTGCGCGGGTGGGTCCACGCCGGCGTGAGCCCCCTGGTCGTCGCCGCGTCGGTGGTCCTCGTGGTCATAGCGCCCACGACGGCGGGCAAGGTCACCTCGGCGGTCTTCGGCGTCAGCGCGATCCTGCTGTTCGGGACCTCGGCGGTCTACCACCGCGGGACGTGGTCACCGCCGACGGGAGCTGTCCTGCGCCGTCTGGACCACACCAACATCTTCCTCATCATCGCCGGCACCTACACGCCGCTGACGGCGCTCCTCCTGCCGTGGCCGCTCAACCGCAACCTGCTGATCATCGTGTGGTCCGGGGCCGTCGCGGGGCTGCTGGCGCGCGTCTTCTGGCTCGACGCGCCCCGCTGGTTCTACGTCCCCGTGTACGTCGCCCTGGGTTGGGTGGCGGTGTGGTTCCTGCCGGAGTTCGCCGCCGCCGGCGGCGCCGGTCTCGCGTGGCTCGTGGGGGCCGGCGGCCTGGCCTACACGGCGGGCGCCGTCGTCTACGGCACCAAGCGACCGAACCCGAGCCCTCGCTGGTTCGGCTTCCACGAGGTCTTCCACGTGCTCACCGTCGTCGGCTACGGCTGCCACTACGTCGCGGTGAGCATCGCGGTCCAGGGCGCCGCGTAGGGATCCGTCGCCCGGCAGGACGCGCCGGGCGACTGCCGTTCCCCTGCTGTTCCCCGCCGTCGGGCCCCTTCCCGTGCGGTCACCCCGCCGTCGCGGCGACGACGAGGCACGCGAGCACCACCACGGCCACGACGACGGCGTCCCGCCCGTCCGCCCGGGCCGGTCGCCACACCGTGCGCTCCCCCCGGCCGAGCGCCCCGAGAGCCCGTGACTCGAGGGCGACGGCCATCCGCTCGGACCGCCGGATCGCGGTCGCGAGCAGTGCGAACGCCGCCCGGCCGAGCGCGGCGGGCGCGCCGGGCAGGCGCGGTGCCGCGGCGGGGACCGGGGCGTCGACGACCCTGCCGGGATCGGTGACCGGGGCGCGCAGGGCGTGCGCCCGGCGGACGGTGACCCACTCACCGGGCAGGTCCTCCAGGAGCCGGTGCGCCGCGGTGAGCGCGACCGTGAACCGGATGGGCAACCGCGCGACCTGGTGCAGGGAACCCAGGAGGCGGCGGGGCTCCACGGCCTGGAGGAAGGCCAGCGCGCACACCCCGACGACCAGCGTCCGCACGGCGAGCGCGAGCCCGGTCCGCAGGCCGACGTCGGTGACCTGCAGCGGCCCGAGGACGGCCACGACCTCCGCGAGCGGCTCGCTCCCCCGGGTGACGGCGTTGACCGCGACGACGCTGAGACCGAAGCCGAGGAACGGCAGCTGTCCGAGCACGAGGCGGCGCGTCGGCACGCCCGCGAGCGATCGTGCGGCGGCCATCGCGACGAGCCACAGGGCCAGGACCGGCACCGGCTCCCGGACCCGCACGAGCAGGAGGGGCACGAGCAGCGTGGCGGCGAGCAGGACCGCCGGGTCCCGTCGGGCCAGGAGCGCGGCGCCGCGCCGCGTCGGCCCCACCCGCGGGTCGGGGCGGGCGGCCACCCCGCTCACGCCACCTGCCCCGCGCGCGCGGTGACCGCAAGGCCGGCCGCCGCGAGCAGTCCCCGGTCCTCCAGGACCTCGGCGCCGCCCTGGCCGAGGACCCGGCCCTCGCGCAGCACGACGACCCGGTCCGCGAGCGCCCGCGCCAGTCGCAGGTCGTGCGTGGCGAGCGCGACGGCCCGCCCCCTGCCCGCCTCCGCGGCGACGAGCCCCGCGACGTCCGCGGCCCGCTGCGGGTCCAGACCCGCGGTCGGCTCGTCGAGGAGCAGGACGCGGCGGCCCAGCACGCCCGTCGCCGCCAGCGCGAGGCGGCGCTGCTCGCCGCCGGACATCCGGAACGGGTCCGCCTCCGCGAGGTGCCGCAGGCCGACGGCGTCGAGCGCAGCGGCCACGACCGCCTTCGGGTCGCCGCCGCGACGCGGCAGCCCGACCGCGACCTCGGCGGCGGCGGAGCGGGCGAGCAGCTGGTGCTCGGGCCGCTGCACGACCAGAGCGACCGCGGGCGCCACCCGCCGGCCCCGTCCCCCGAGGAGGCCGGCGACGCCGAGGAGCAGCGACGACTTGCCGCTCCCGTTGCACCCCACCAGCACCGTGACCTCCCCCTCCCGGAGCTCGAGGTGGGGCACCGCCACCACGTCGCGCCCGCCCTGGCGGAAGGCCGCGTCCGTCAGCCGCACGACGACGTCGCCCGGCGCCGCCCGCTCCCGCCGGGGCAGCGCGACGTCGGCGGGCAGGACCGTGGCCGTCGGACCGTCGGCGACGAGCCGGCCGGTGGGCGCCAGCACCGCGGTGCGGCCCGGCAGCCGGCCCACGTCCCCGGTGCGCTGCTCGACGAGGACCGTCGTCGTGCCGGGTCCCCCGGTGGCGCGGGTGGCCAGGACCCGCCGGACCCGGTCCGCCGCCACAGGGTCGAGCATCGACGTCGGCTCGTCGAGGAGCAGGACCTCCGGGTCACCGGCCAGGACGGCCGCGAGCGCCACGCGCTGCTGCTCGCCGCCGCTCAGCGCGCTGGTCCGTCGGCCCACCAGGTGGAGGGCGCCGACGCGCCGGAGGGCGTCCTCGACACGGGGCCCGATCTCCGCCCGCGGCACGCCCCGGTTCTCCAGCGTGAGCGCCACCTCGTCCACGACGTCCGGCAGGCACGCGTTGGCCGCGGGGTCCTGGCCGAGGCGCCCGACCCGCAGCGCGAGGCGGGCGACCGGGACCCGACGGGGGTCCTGGCCGGCCACCAGGACCTCGCCCGTGACCTCCGCGGGGACGCCCTGCGGGACGACCCCGGACAGCACGTCGAGCAGCGTGGACTTCCCGCAGCCGGAGGGTCCGACGACGAGCAGCTGCTCGCCGTCGGCCACCTCCAGGCCGGTGAGGTCGAGCACCGGCGTCGACCGCCTCCGGACGTGCACCGCGCAGTCGCGCAGGCGTACCGCCGGCACGGCGCCGGCCGGCGGCCTCGCGGGCGCGCGCCCCACGTCCACGGGCAGGTCGTGCCCGGTCGACCGGGCGGCTCGCGGCACCGTCCCCACGCCCCGCTCACCCACGGGCGCGGACGTCCCCGCCCGGGCCGACGGGGGCGTCGTCGTCGGCCCTCGCGGCGGCCGGCCGGCCGGCGGCCGCGCGGGCGCGTGCCTCGAGCCGCGCCGCGTCCCGGCCCGGCGCGAACCCGTCGAGGACCCCTGTGCGCAGCAGGGCGTCGGCGAGCAGCTTGCCGAGCACCCCGCACAGCAGGAGCCCGCCGGCGAGCTGGAGCCCGATGCGCAGCGCGAGGAGGTCCTGCGTCCACCACGAGAACATCGTCGCGGCGTAGACGAAGTTCGCGGTCACGCCGGTCACGCCCGAGGCGAGGAACGTCCCCCACCCGTAGCGGCGGTAGCGGGTGAGCGCGAAGGCGACCTCCGCCCCCGCGCCCTGGACGAACGCCGCGAGCAGGAGCATCGGTCCCACCGGGGACCCGAGGAACGCGAACTCGACGAACGCCGCAGCGATCTCCGCGACCACACCGGCGCCCGGGCGCCGCACGATGAACACCGCGAGAGGGGCGACGACGATCCACCCGCCCATGAGGGCGTTCTGCGCCAGGTCGCCGAACGGGCCCATGAGCACCTGCAGCGCGCCCCACGCCTGCACGAGCGCCCAGTAGAGGAACCCGAAGACGGCGCCGAGCACTGCGAGGACGAGGAGGTCCTTGAGGGCCCAGGGGCCCCGGGCGCGCTCCCCCTGCGAGCGCGCCCGGGCAGTCGTGGTGCCCGTCGGCCCGTGCGGCGAGCCGCCGGTCGGGCCGGCGGGCGGGGTCCCGGTCACCGGTCGTCCCGGCGGCTCGGGCTGCCGACGCTCACGGAGGCGTGCGCGGCGACGTGCGCGACCTCGCGGCCGACCCCGGTCCAGGTGTCGACGACGGTCGCCAGCACGTCGGCGAGGTCGCCGTCCAGGCGCGTCGCGAAGTTCTCCGGGCCGCCGTAGGTGCCGCGTCCCTGCGCCGCCTCGATCGCGCCGAGGATCGGGCCCATCGCGTCGGTCGTGCCGAGCGGGTAGAGCGCCCAGTGGGCCGCGGCGACGAGCCCCGTCGCGGGGAGGTCAACCGCTGGCACGGCGACGAGCCCACCGGGAGGCAGGTCGCAGCCGACCTCGCCCGGGCACCCCCGGGACAGCGCCAGGGTGGCCACGACGTGGCCGGTCGGTGTGATCCGAGCGGCGTGACCGACGAGGGTCGCCAGGAACTCCGCGACGTCCTGCTCGCTGCCGCGCAGCAGTGTCGAGACGTCGTCGGTGCGCACCGTGACGGCCGGCGCCGCGGCGCGCGCGGCGGCCAGCGAGGAGACGATGACCTGCACGAAGTCGTCCGTCGCGGGGTGCAGCGTGACGCGTGCGCCCACCCCCATCCGCACGTGGTCGGGGGCAGAGGGCTCGGGCGCGGGACGGGGCGAACCGCCCGCGGCGGTGCTGCAGGACAGGGTGGTCACGGGATGCCTCCTGAGGGTGCACGGACCCCCGGACAGCACGGCACAGCCGTAGCGGTGCCTCGCCCAGCTCCCTACGCCGGCATGAACCGGATCAGGTTCCACGGGTCAGTGGCTCGACCTCTCGGTCCGACCACACTCTCAGCGCGTCCGCGCTCCCCGGGGGCTTGTCGAGCCCGACCCTACGCCGGTCATGGGATGTGTCAAGACCCGGCCCGCCGTGGGCCGGACGTCGTCACCGGTCACGGGGCGCGCCGGGGGAGGACGTCAGCGCGGGACGACCCGGAAGCGCCGGTTGTCCAGCGACGGGTTCGCGCGCCGGACCTCGAGGACCCGCTGCGGGTCCAGGTCGGCGACCGCGGCCGGCACGGCGGCGACCACACCCGCCGACGGCGCCGCGCCCACCAGGCCCGCGGCCGGCGACGGCGCCGATTCCGGGGCCCCGGCCTCGGCCAGCACCACGCCCACCGGGTCCACGACGAGGCTGGCCCCGGTGACCCCGTGGCCCTGCTGGGCCGCGGCGACGACGTACGCCGTGTTCTCGATCGCCCGCGCGCGCAGCAGCGTGAGCCAGTGGTCGGCCTTGTGCTGGCCCCACGCCCAGGCAGCCGGGACGAGCAGGGCGTCGGCGCCCGCGTCGACGAGCCGCCGGGCGGCCTCGGGGAACCGCAGGTCGTAGCACGTCATGACGCCCAGGTGCAGGCCACCGAGCGGTACGACGACCGGCGGCGCGTCGGGCGCACCCGCCTCCAGGCGGTCGGACTCCCGGTGCCCGAACGCGTCGTAGAGGTGCACCTTCCGGTAGTCCCCGACCAGCTCCCCGCCCGCCACGACGACGACGGCGTTCTGGGCCCGGTCCGGCCGCTCCCCCGGGACGCACGTCCCGGCGACCACGACGACGCCGGTCCGCGCGGTGGCCTCCCGCAGGGCCGTCACGAAACGCCCGTCGAGCGGCTCGGCCAGCTCCGGCGGCACGCCCCGCGGGTCGAAGGCCGCGGCGTACTCGGGCAGCACCGCGAGCGCGGCACCGTCGGCGGCGGCCGCGTCGACCGCGGCGACGGCCGCGTCCCGGTTGGCCGTCGTGTCGCGGCTGCTGCTCAGCGCGACCGCGTGGACGCGGACCGTCACCGGCCCGGTCCTCCCGGCCCCGCGCCGTCGGAGGCGCCGCCGGCGCCGGGCCCGTCGTCCGCGAGGCGGTCGGGATGATCCGGTGCGTCGGGCACGCCGGGGGCTCCCGGGTCCGCCCCGGTGCCGCCGGCGCCCGCACCCCCCGCACCGGCCACGTCGTCCCCGCCGACGCCACCCGACCCGGCGGTGTCCGTGCCGGACGCCCACGGCGGCGCGGGGCGCTCCGTGCCCAGGTTCACCCGGCGCAGCTTGACGACCATCGACAGGAGCAGGCCGATGAGCCCGGCCACGACGAGGGCGGTCACGGCGAACCCCACGACGCCCGGCGTGACGTCCGTCGGCTCGAGGTCTGGCCGCAGGCCGTCCTCGGGGTCCACCGTCGCGAGGAGGGCCACGGCCGCCGCGACCGGAGCCGTCCCCAGGACACCGACGGGCGCGCCCATCAGCGCACCCCCGCCACGTCGTCGGCGTGGATGCCCGCGAAGAGGTCGTCCTCCGGGGGCGTGGTCACCGTCGGCACGTGGGAGACGGCGAGCTCGTACTCCTCGACCGGCCACACCTGGGCCTCGATGTCCCGCGGGACCGCGAAGAAGAAGCCCTCGGGGTCGATCTGGGTGGCGTGCGCGCGCAGGGCGTCGTCCCGGGCCGGGAAGTGCTCGGCGCACGGCACCCGGGTCGTCACCGGACGCTCGGGCACCTCGCGCATCGCCCGGGACTCGATCCAGTCACCGAAGGGCGACTCGCGGCCCGCCGCCAGCAGCGCCTCGTGCACCGTCCGCATCCGGTGCAGGGAGAAGTCGTGGTTGTAGTAGAGCTTGAGCGGCTGCCACGGCTCACCGTGACCGCGGTACCGCTCGTGGTCCCCCGCCGCGTGGAACGCCTCGGACGCGACCCGGTGGCACATGATGTGGTCCGGGTGCGGGTACCCACCGCTCGGGTCGTACGTCGTCATGACGTGGGGGCGGAACGACCGCACGAGCTCCACGAGCGGCGCGGCCGCCTCCTCCAGGGGCACGAGCGCGAAGCAGCCCTCCGGCAGGGGCGGCAACGGGTCCCCCTCGGGCAGGCCGGAGTCGACGAACCCGAGCCAGTGCTGCCGGACGCCGAGCGCCTCGGCCGCCGCGGCCATCTCCTCGCGCCGGACGGCGGCGAGCGCCTCCGACCCGGTGGGCGGATCGAGGTACCGCGGGTTCAGGACGCTGCCGCGCTCGCCGCCCGTGCAGGTCACGACAAGGACCTCCACGCCCTCGGCCGCGTAGCGGGCGGTGGTCGCGGCACCCTTGCTCGACTCGTCGTCGGGGTGGGCGTGCACGGCCATGAGCCGCAGGCCGGCCCGCGACCGCCCGGCGTCGGGCCCGCGGCGTGCCCCGTCCTCCCGGGGCGAACCGGGCACGGGACCCGTCCCGCCGTCCCGGACCTCGGGCTCCTGGCCGGACCCTGCTGCGGTCACCGCTCCACCTCTGCTTCCTGCCGTGCACTCACGGCTCCTGCTCCACCGGCACACCGGGGTGCACCCCG
>NZ_CAMPHH010000129.1 GCF_946885855.1 uncultured Actinotalea sp.
CCTGGAACCTCGCCCCCACCGACCCGGTGCGCGTCGTCGTCGAGCGCGAGCGCCGCGCGCAGCAGGCCACCGTGCCGCCCGCGGCCGACGGTGCCGTGCCGCCCGCCGCCGACGGCACCGCTCGGTCCGCCGCCGACGGCGTCCCCGGTCCGGTCGAGCGGTCCCTGCGGGTGGTGCGGTGGGGGCTCGTCCCCGGCTGGGCGAAGGACCCCGGGATCGGGAGCCGGATGATCAATGCGCGCGTCGAGTCCCTCGTCGAGAAGCCGGCCTTCCGCAAGGCGGTCGCCGTGCGGCGGTGCCTCGTGCCCGCCGAGGGCTACTTCGAGTGGCAGGCCCCGGCAGAGGGGTCACCCCGCCGCACGCCCAAGCAGCCCTACTGGATCCACGACCCGTCCGGTCGGCCGCTCGCGTTCGCCGGGCTGTACGAGTTCTGGCGCGACCGCACCCGGCCGGACGACGACCCGGACCGGTGGCTCGTCACCATGACGATCGTCACCGGCGGCGCAGCGACGGACGACCCGCACCTGGCGAGCATCCACGACCGACGGCCCGTCATCCTGCAGCCGGACCTGTGGGACGCCTGGCTCGACCCCGGGCAGCAGGACGGCGCCGCGGCCGTCGAGCTGCTCCGCGCCGATCCGCCCCCGCTCGTGGCCACGCCGGTCTCGACCGCGGTCAACCGCGTCGGCACGGACGGCCCGGAGCTCATCGAGCCGGTCGACCTGGATCGGCCGGTCGACCCGGACCGGCCCGTCGGGACGGACGAGCCTGCCCGTCCCTGAGGTCCTGCCGTGCGGACGTGCCCGCTCAGGGCCCGTCGTGGACGATCCGCAGCCGTACCCGCTCGAGGCGGACCGGCCGCATCGCTCCGATGCCGTCGATGTCCCGCTCCGTGAGGTCGACGAGGTGGTACCCGCCGAGGGAGCGGACCTCCGCCCCGGTGCTCGGGTCGAGCAGCACCGTGCCCGGCTCCGCCTGCTCCGTCAGCCGGGCCGCGACGTTCACCGAGGGGCCGAAGACGTCCCCGAAGCGCGACAGCACCCGGCCCCACACGCAGCTGACCCGGACCGGTGTGTCCGCCCCGGCGTGGAAGGCCTCCGCGAGGCCGAGCGCGATCTCCGCGCCGGCCCGGACGTCGTCGGCGACGAACAGGACGGCGTCGCCGATCGTCTTGACCACCCGTCCGCCGTTGCTCGTGACGACGTCGCGGGCGCCGGTCTCGAAGTGCTGCACGAAGTCCGCGAGCTCGTGCGCGCCGAGCCGGGCCGTGCGCTTGGTGAACGACACCATGTCCGCGAACCCGACCGCCCGGGCCAGCGGCAGCTCGTCGTCGCTGGCCGGCCGCCCCCGGGCCGTGCCGAACTCCGCCGCGATGCGTGCGGCGAGGGCCGCCAGCTGGCGTCGCCACGCGTGCACGAGCTGCTGCTCCAGCAGGGGGGCGATCTCCCCGAGGCGGTCGAGCACCAGCAGCCGGGCGGTGACGTCGTCGAGGCCGTGCCGCTCCGCGAGGTGCTCGGTGAGCGCCTCGACCTGCCACAGGACCAGGCGGTCGGTGGTGTGCCCGATCGAGCGGACGAGGGACACGGCCGTCCGGTCCGAGACCCCGTAGGCCTCCGCGGCCCGGTGCAGGAGCCCGACGGCGCGAGCGTCGTCCTCCGTGTACGCCACGGCACCGTCCTCGAGCGTGGGCAGGCCGAGGGCGTGCCAGAAGAGCCGGACCTCCTCCACGTCGGCGCCCGCCCGCTCGGCCACGTCGGCGAGGGACAGCGTGCGCGGTCCGCCGAGCAGCTGCTCCTCCAGCCGGGCGACGGTGGAGGTCGCGTCCGGCGGGCCGTCCGCCCGGCTCTGCTGCTCCTCGTCGTCCACCTGACCAGGCTAGTTCAGCCGCCCAGCCTCGTGTGATGGACGTCACCGGCATGGACGGCCCGGACCCGCCCCGCCCCGTCGACGACCTCGAGCGACCCGTCGGGGGCGAGCGATCGCGCCACGCCCTCGAGCACCTGGTCACCCGGCAGGTCGACCCGGACGCGCTCGCCGAGGGTCGCGCAGACGGCCGCGACGCGGGCGTCGAGCCCGGCGGCGTGGACGTCGCCCGCCGCCGCCCGCCAGCGCGCGTCGACCTCCACGAGCCGCCGGACGATCGCAGCGAGCAGCGCGGTCCGGTCCGTCGGCGCGCCCAGGAGCGTGAGCGAGGTGGCGCTCGGCACGGGCAGCTCCTCGGCCGTCTGGTCGACGTTCACCCCGATGCCGACGACGGCGGCGCGGCCCTCGGGGACCAGCACGAGGTCGCCGAGAACCCCGACGAGCTTGCGCCGCGTGCCCCAGCCGGTCAGCGCGTCGCCGTCGGTGGCCACGAGCACGTCGTTGGGCCACTTCACCGCCGCACGCAGCCCGGTCACCTCCTCGACCGCCTCCACCACGGCCAGGCCGGCCAGCAGCGGGAGCCAGCCCCAGCGGTCGGCCGGCACCGCCGGACCGGGCCGCAGCACCGTGGAGAACGTCAGCGCGGCGCGGGCCGGCGTCGTCCACGTCCGGCCCCGACGCCCCCGGCCGCCCTCCTGGTGGTCGGCGACGAGCACCGACCGGTCGGGCCAGTCCTCGGGCCGCGCCGCGAGACCGGCGAGCAGGTCCGCCGACGTCGAGGCGGTGCGCCCGACGACGACGACACACCCGCTCGCGCCCGCGGACCGCAGGGCGCGCGCGACGCCGTCGGGGTCGAGAGGGGCGCGGGAGCGGTCGGAGGCGTGGGGCGACGGCACGGCACCCGACCCTAACGACACCCTCAGCCGTGTCGACCTTTGTCGGGTTCCGCACACCGCACCCGGCCGACACGGTGGAGAACCGCACCCGTGGTGTGCTGATCCCGACAACTACCCTCACTCGGGTGACTGACGCACTCGCCACCTCGACCGGCACGTCGGCCGGGACCGCCGCGAAGCTCGACGACCTCGCCGAGCGCACGGCGCGCGCCGTCGACGCCCAGGAGGAGGTCGCCGCCGCGAAGCAGCACCCGCGGCGCAAGAAGACGGCGCGCGAGCGCATCGCCGCCCTGCTGGACGAGGGCAGCTTCGTCGAGCTCGACGCCTTCGCGGCCCACCGCTCGACCCGGTTCGGCCTCGACCGGCGCAAGACCCCGGGTGACGGCGTCGTCACCGGGTACGGCACGATCGACGGCCGCCAGGTGTGCGTCTACAGCCAGGACTTCACGGTCTTCGGCGGCTCGCTCGGCGAGGTGCACGGCCAGAAGATCACCAAGGTGATGGACCTGGCGCTGCGCACCGGCGTCCCGCTGATCGGCGTCCTCGACGGCGGCGGGGCGCGGATCCAGGAGGGCGTCGCGGCGCTGACGCAGTTCGCGGAGATCTTCCGCCGCAACGTCGCGGCGTCCGGCGTCATCCCGCAGATCTCGCTCATCCTCGGCCCGAGCGCGGGCGGCGCGGTGTACTCCCCCGCACTGACGGACTTCGTCGTCATGGCGGACGGCACGTCGAACATGTTCATCACCGGTCCGGACGTCATCCGTGCCGTCACGGGCGAGGACGTCGGCTTCGAGGACCTCGGCGGCGGTCAGACCCACAACACGCGCTCGGGCGTCGCGCACTACCTCGGCGCGGACGAGGACGACGCGATCGACTGGGTCAAGGCGCTCGTGGGCTACCTGCCCTCGAACAACCTCTCCGAGCCCCCGGTGTGGGAGGACGACGCCCACGCGGACCTCGAGACCACCGAGGCGGACCTCGAGCTCGACGCGCTCGTGCCGGACTCGGACTCCCAGCCCTACGACATGCACACCGTCATCGGCCACGTGCTCGACCACGGCGACTTCCTCGAGGTGCAGCCGCTGTACGCGCAGAACGTCGTCGTCGGGTTCGGGCACGTCGAGGGCCGCCCGGTCGGCGTCGTCGCGAACCAGCCCCAGCAGATGGCCGGCACGCTCGACATCAACGCCGCGGAGAAGGCCGCGCGGTTCGTGCGGACGTGCGACGCGTTCAACATCCCCGTCCTGACGTTCGTCGACGTCCCGGGCTTCCTGCCCGGCACCGACCAGGAGTGGAACGGCATCATCCGTCGCGGAGCGAAGCTCATCTACGCCTATGCCGAGGCGACGGTCCCGCTCGTCACCGTCATCACGCGCAAGGCCTACGGCGGCGCGTACATCGTCATGGGGTCCAAGCAGCTCGGTGCGGACGTCAACCTCGCGTGGCCGACGGCCCAGATCGCCGTCATGGGTGCCGGCGGCGCGGTGAACATCCTGCACCGGGGTGCGCTCAAGAAGGTCGCGGAGGACGGTGGGGACGTGGACGCCGAGCGCGCCCGCCTGACCGCCGAGTACGAGGAGGCGCTGGTGAACCCCTACGACGCCGCCGAGCGCGGCTACGTCGACGCCGTCATCCGGCCGTCGCAGACGCGGGCCCAGGTCGTCCGGGCGCTGCGGGCGCTGCGCACCAAGCGCGCGAGCCTGCCGGCCAAGAAGCACGGGAACATCCCGCTGTGACCCCGCCCGACGTCCGCGTCGTCCGCGGAGCCCCCGACGACGTCGAGCTGGCGGCCCTGGTCGCCGGCCTCGCGGCAGGCGCCGCGTCCGCCGACGACAGCGCCCCGCACCCGCACGCCGACCCTGCCCCGGCGGTGCACGACCGCCGCCGCTGGCGCGACGCGGCGCTCCGACTGACCGACCGCCTGTCCCCCTCAGCGCAGCGCGGCGCGCAGGTCCGCCAACGCCATGATCTCCGCGCCGTGGTGGATGATCTCGCGGTTCACGTGGAGCACGAGGTGGCCGAAGGGGGCCTGCGCGTCGATGGGCGTCGCGGTGCCCAGGCCGACCAGCATGACGTCCTCGTCGGGCAGCGCCGCGATCCCCGCCCGCCAGGCGTCGACCCAGCGCGACAGGCCGGCGACCGCCGGGCCGACCTCGCCGTGCACCTCCACGTCGGTGCGCCGCCGCCGGTGCTCCCCGAAGGTCCACTCCCACCGCTCGAAGACCGCCTCGGTGAGGTGGGCGACCAGCCAGGCGATCGTCCGCGGGGTCGGCTCGTCCGGTCCCGCGGGCCACTCGGCGACCCAGTCCCCCGTGCCGAGCACGCGTGGCGTCCGCTCGGTGCCGCGGCGCACCACGGACAGCGCGCCCGGCACCGGCTCCCACCGGAACGTCTCGTCGTCCACCCGACGGAGCCGCTCACGCAGCTCGAGCCAGGAGAACTCCAGCTGCCCGCGCACCATGGCCGCAGCCGTCGGCACCTGCAGCACCGACCAGTCGAACTCCTCGGACCCGTAGGTCGCGTCGCCCTGCGTCACCGTGGCCTCCTCGTCACGACGTCCCTCGACGAGTCCGACCGTACGCGCCCGCTCCGACACGTCCACCGTCCCCGTCCCGGTCCCGGTCGCGTGGGGCCGACGGCTGGTTCCCCGTCAGAGGCCGTGGCCGACGTGCCGCTCGGCGCCCGTGCGGACGGGGTGCAGGTGCGTGGCCAGCGCCAGGGTGGCGACGAGGGTGACGATCTCCAGCGCCTTGATGGTCAGGCCCCACTCCTCGTAGGCGGGGATCCGCACGCTCGCGACCGCGACGTACAGGAGCACGACGAGCGTCTCGAACCCCACCACCAGCAGCAGCGGGGCACGGCCCTTCGCGCCCAGGAGCACGGCGCCCACGAGGACCTGCGCCGCCCCGGCCGCGATGCCGAAGGCCAGGAGGTCCTGGGCGCCGGGGTCGACGGCGCGCCCGATGTCGAGCACCCCCACGCCGACGAGGACGTAGAGCACGCCGGCGGCCCACGCCGAGGCCGCGGCGACCAGTCGGGACGGGTGCATGGCTCCTCCTCACGACGGCGACCCCTCCAGTGTTCGACCGGCCGGCCCGGGGAGGGCAGGGCCGGAGGTCCCGCCGAGCCTGTCGGGCCCGCCGGGCACGGCATGCGTGTCGGGCGGGCGCCCTAGGCTCCTGGCCCATGACCACCGACGCTCAGCCGACCCGCACCCCCACGGCGATCGACGCGATCGCCGACCGCTACGTCCGGACGATCGCCCGCCTCAACCCCCTGGCGGCGACCGCGATGGGGCTGTCCGGGTACGACCACCTCATGACCGACCTCTCCCCCGCCGGGCACCAGGCCCAGGCCGACGCCGCCCGTGCCGTCCTCGCGGAGCTCGACGCCGCGACGCCGCAGGACGCCACGGACCGCGTCACGCTCGCCGCGATGCGCGAGCGCATCGGCCTGGAGCTGGAGCTGCACGAGGCCGACGAGCTCCTCGGCCAGCTCAACAACATCGCCTCGCCCGTGCAGGAGCTGCGCGACATCTTCGACCTCATGCCGACGGCGACGCCCGAGCACTGGGAGGCCGTGGTCGCCCGGCTGGACGCCCTCCCGCAGACCGCGGCCGGCTTCACGGAGTCCCTGCGCCTGGCCGCGTCCCGCGGCCGTGTCGCCGCCCGCCGGCAGGTCCTCGCCTGCCTCGCACAGGCCGAGCAGCTGGCGGACCCGCAGACGTCGTTCTTCACCACCTTCGTCGCCGGCCCGCAGGCCGAGGCGGCCCTGGCCGACACCCCTGACGCAGCCGCGCGGCGGGCGGCGCTGGAGCACGGCGCCGAGGCGGCCCGGTCCGCCTACGCGCACATCGCGACGTTCCTGCGCGAGGAGCTCCTGCCCCAGGCGCCGGCCGAGGACGCCGTCGGCGTGGAGCGCTACCGCCTGTGGTCCCGCTTCTTCCTCGGGGCGGAGGTCGACCTGGAGGAGACGTACCGGTGGGGGCTGGAGGAGCTCGACCGGATCATCGACGAGCAGGAGCAGGTCGCCCGCCGCATCGCGGGCCCGGGCGCCACGGTCGTCGACGCCATCGCGGAGCTCGACAAGGACCCGGCACGCCTCCTGCACGGCACCGACGAGCTCCAGCGCTGGATGCAGGAGACCTCGGATGCCGCGGTCGCTGCCCTGCGGGGCACGCACTTCGACATCGCCGAGCCGCTCCTGGCGCTGGAGTGCCGGATCGCCCCGACGCAGAACGGCGGCATCTACTACACCGGTCCCTCGGACGACTTCTCCCGGCCGGGCCGGATGTGGTGGTCCGTGCCGCCGGGCGTGGAGACCTTCACGACCTGGCGCGAGAAGACCACCGTCTACCACGAGGGCGTGCCCGGGCATCACCTCCAGATCGCCCAGGCCGTCTTCCAGCGCCGCACCCTCAACGCGTGGCGCCGTCTGGCGTGCTGGGTGTCCGGTCACGGGGAGGGCTGGGCGCTGTACGCCGAGCGCCTGATGGCCGACCTCGGGTTCCTGGAGGACGACGGCGACCGGCTCGGCATGCTCGACGCCCAGCGGATGCGCGCGGCCCGGGTCGTCCTCGACATCGGCGTCCACCTCGGTCTGGAGCGGCCGCAGCGGTGGGGTGGTGGCCGCTGGGACGCGGAGACCGCCTGGGAGTTCCTCAGCGCCAACGTCGCCATGGACGAGGGGTTCCTGCGCTTCGAGCTGGACCGCTACCTCGGCTGGCCGGGCCAGGCGCCGTCGTACAAGGTCGGTCAGCGGCTCTGGGAGGCCGCGCGCGACGAGGCCACCGCCGCGGCCGCGGCCCGCGGCGAGACGCTCGACCTCAAGGTCTTCCACGGCCGGGCGCTCGCGCTCGGGTCGCTGGGCCTGGACGTGCTCCGCCTCGCGCTGGTGTGACATCGGCCCAGGGGTTGGTCACGGCACCCGTCGACTCGTAGGATGACTGAGCCATGACCAACCCCTGGAGCCTCTCCGAGCGCCTGCACGTCGATCTGCGACGTCAGGCCAGCTCGACGTGTCCGGGCGCCTGACCGGAGCCCCCGCCGTCGCCGACGGCGCCCGGCGTCCGGTCCGCTGACCCGACCCCGACACGTCACTCCCGGAAGGTCCCACCGTGGCCACCACCCCCTCCGACGCGCGCGCGTCCGAGAACGCCTCCGGCGCGGCCGACGCCGCGCGTCCGTCCCGTCGTCTGCGCCTGCCGTCCTTCGGCGTGCAGGTGCTCGTCGCCCTCGTCCTCGGCCTGGCGCTGGGGCTCCTCGCCCGCCGCCTCGGCACGACGCCCGACGGCGACCCGAACGCCCTGACCGTCACGCTGTCGACGATCGGCAGCTCGTTCGTCACGCTCCTGCGCGCGCTCGTCCCGCCCCTGATCATCACGGCGATCATCGCGTCGATCGCCAACCTGCGGCAGGTCACCGACGCCGCGCGCCTGGCGGGCCGCACCCTGCTGTGGTTCGCGATCACCGCGCTGATCTCCGTCAGCATCGGCATCGGGCTCGGCCTGCTGTTCCAGCCGGGCCTCAACACGACCCTGTCCGCCGCGGAGGGCTCCGAGCCCTCCCGGACGGGCTCGTGGCTGGACTTCCTCACCGGCCTCCTCCCGGCGAACTGGCTCGGCCTGTCCGCCGGCACGCAGCTGCAGCAGACCGACGGCGCGGTGACCGGCGCCTCGACGAGCCTGAGCTTCAACGCGCTCCAGCTGGTCGTCATCGCGCTCGTCGTCGGCATCGCCGCGCTCAAGGTCGGCCCCGCCGCCGAGCCGTTCCTGTCCTTGAACCGCTCCGTGCTCGCGGTGGTGCAGAAGGTGCTGTGGTGGGTCATCCGCCTCGCGCCGCTGGGCACCGTCGGCCTGCTCGGCAACGCCGTCGCGACGTACGGCTGGGACCTGCTCGCCCCGCTCGGCACGTTCGTCGTCGCCGTCTACGTCGGGCTCGCCCTCGTGGTCTTCGTGGTCTACCCGGTCCTGCTGCGCGCGCACGGCCTCTCGCCGCTGCGCTGGTTCGCCGGGGCGTGGCCCGCGATCCAGCTCGGCTTCGTCTCCCGGTCCTCGCTCGGCACCCTGCCGCTGACCGAGCGCGTGACGGTGCGCAACCTCGGCGTCCCGCGCGAGTACGCGTCCTTCGCCGTGCCGTTCGGCGCGACGACGAAGATGGACGGCTGCGCCGCGATCTACCCGGCCATCGCCGCGATCTTCGTGGCGCAGGTCTTCGGCGTGCAGCTCAACGTCTGGGACTACGTCCTCATCGCCTTCGTCTCGGTCGTCGGCTCGGCCGCGACCGCGGGCCTCACCGGCGCCCTGGTCATGCTGACCCTGACGCTGTCCACGCTGGGTCTGCCGCTCGCCGGCGTCGGCCTCCTGCTCGCGGTCGACTCCGTCCTCGACATGGGCCGTACCGCGGTCAACGTCGCGGGCCAGACGGTCGTCCCGACGATCGTCGCGCGACGCGCGGGCATCCTCGACACCGCCCGCTACGACAGCACGAAGGCCGCGGACCCCTTCGCCGACGACGACGCCCCGGCCCGCGCCGCGGACGTCGCCTCCCCCCGCCGGACGCCCGAGCCCGTGTCCGCCACTTCTGCTACGACCTTTCCCGCCTCGACCCGCGTACTGACCGACAGCCAGCC
>NZ_CAMPHH010000130.1 GCF_946885855.1 uncultured Actinotalea sp.
ACCCTCCCCGGGGGGCAGGAGTCGCAGCCGCGCGACGAGGTACCCCTCGTGACCGATCAGCCGGCGCCACCTCTCCACCCCGACGACGGTACCGAGGGCGCTACGCCTCGTGAAGGGCACGGTCCCGCTGCGGCACGGCCACCGCCTCGCCGCGCGGGACCGGCCCGCGCGGACCAGACTCGACGAGGTCCCCGCCACGACACCGCCACAGCCCCGGAGGCCACGATGACGACCGCCCCGCAGACCCCCTCCGTCGACGCCTTCGAGGAGGCCCGCGGCCGCTACCGGGCGGACGAGCCGGCGCTGGTGGGCCTGGCCCTGCGCCTGGAGGAGGACGCGCGTCTGGACGCGGCGGTCGACGCGCTCCGGCCCGCGGCGGACGCCCTGGTCGCCGAGCCCGCCCGCCGGGACGCCCTGCTGGGCAAGGTCATGGGCCACTCCCTGCACCCCGTGCTGACGGACGTCCCGATCGGCGCATGGGTGTCCGCCCTCGCCCTCGACCTCGTCGGCGGTCACGCCTCCCGGCCCGCGGCCCGCCGCCTCATCGGCCTGGGGATCCTCGCCGCCGTGCCCACGGCGGTCAGCGGGCTCGCCGACTGGCAGCACGCGGGGCGCCGGGACCAGCGCGTCGGCGTCGTGCACGCCGCCGGGAACAGCGTGGGGCTCCTCCTCTTCGGCGCGTCGTGGCTGGCCCGGGGCCGCGGTCACCACGCGCGCGGCGTCGCGCTCGGGCTCCTCGGTGGCGCCGCGGCCGGGTTCAGCGGCTTCCTCGGCGCCCACCTGTCCCTCGCGCGGAACGTCGCGGCGCGTGACGAGGCGTTCGCCGACTCCCTGCCCGTCAGCTCCGCGGACCGGACGGGCGTGGAGCTGACGAGCTGAACGGCTGACAGGAGGGGCCGGCAGGACAGGGTGCGCCGGACCCGTGCGGTCCGCGGGCACGGCACGACTGGTGCCGGGTGCCTCCCGAGGGCGCCCGGCCCGCCGCCCTCACCCGTGGACGTGCGCGGACACGCCCGTCCGCGCCGCGATCTCCTCCTCCGCGATGTCCGTGAGACGGTCCGCGAGGTGCCGCAGCGCCCGTGCCACCGCCACCTCGTCGCCGATGAGGACGGCCGGCTGGTCGCCCGGGTCGCGACGCGCGCGCCCGACGGCGTCCACCCGTTCCGGTCCGGCGAGCAGCGTCGCCTGCGCCAGGGTCTCCCGCCCCTCGTGGGTCACGGTGACCTGCACGCGCCAGGTCGCCGCGACGTCGTCGCTCGCCGCCGGCGCCGGCCTCTCCCCCTCGGCGAAGTGCTCGACGTGCACGTCCGGTCCGGGGAACACGAGCGAGCGCTCCCCGGTGTCGGACCACTCGACGAGGTACGGGGGCGAGCCGTCCTCGTGCCGGACCTCGACGACCTCGCCGTCCCTGACGGCGCCGTCCACGACGCTCGAGGCCTGGACCAACCTGTCACCCACTGACGCCTTCATCGCCGTCCTCCTCCGCACTCGTTCGGCCGATCCGGATGGTGGGTGCCTTCATCGTGCTCCTCCGCGAGGGCCGGCGGGAGGGGGCAGTGGTCCCGGTCCGGTGACGGCAGCGGCGCGGGCCCGAGCCGCGCCGCGGCGCGCCCCCGTGCGCCCGTGGTGTGGCCGCGCTCTCACGTGCATCGCCGAGCGGTCGATCAGAGGGCGAGCCGGCCCGATGAGGACGGCTCGTCGGACGCCGCTGCCGGAGCTGCGGCACGGGCCGGGCCACCGGCGGGAGGGCGGGGCGCATGGCGGGGACGTGGTCCTTCGTGGTCCGGCCGAGCCGGACCGTCGAGGTCCGGGTGCTCGCGCGCGCCTGCCTCGTCGCCGGGCTCGTCGCCTGGTTCACCGCTCTCGCGCCCTTCAGCCCGACGGCGCCGCGCGGCCTCGCCGTCGGGTTCGGGGCCCTGGGGCTCCTCCTGGGGCTCGCGCTCCACCGGCACGCGGACCGGGTCACCGCGCTCGCCGTGCACGGCGTGCTCGTGCTGGCGACCGGCGTCATCGGCGGGTGCGTCGGCGCGTCGACGACCGCCGCCGGGACGCAGGTCACCGCCGCGGCGTTCCTCTGGGTCGTCCTCTACAGCGCGATCACCCACTCCCGCCGCGCGCTCGCGGCCCACCTCGGCCTCGTCGGCGTCGCCCTGGCCACCGGCCTGCACGCGGCCGCCGCCCCCTCGCCGTTCCAGACGTGGGCCTTCCTCATGTCCCTGGTGGGTGCGGTCTCCCTCGTGCTGCACGGCGTGGTCGCGGAGTTCCGGGGGCTCGCCACGCAGGACGGCCTGACGGGCGCGCTCACGCGCGCCGCCTTCCTGGAGACGGCGGAGCGCACGCTGCGGCACGCGACCCGGACGGGTCATCCGGTCTCCGTCGTCGTCCTCGACCTCGACGACTTCAAGGTCGTCAACGACACCCTCGGCCACGCCGCCGGCGACGCCGTCCTCGTCAAGACGGCCTCCGCCTGGCGGGCCGCCGCGGGCCAGGGGGACGCGCTCGGGCGCCTCGGCGGTGACGAGTTCGCCCTCCTCCTGCCGGGCGCCGACCCGTCGGCGACCGAGGCGTTCGTCGACCGCCTGCGCACGACGACGCCCTCGGCCTGGTCGAGCGGCGCGGCCACCGTCGCCGCCGGCGAGGGCCTCGACGCGCTCCTGGCCCGGGCCGACGCCGCCCTGTACGAGGACAAGCGCCGCCGGACCGGCGCCGGGGCGGTGGCGGCCACCGGCTGACGTCCGAGCCGGCCCGACCGCTCGACGGGCGGGATCCGGGCCCCTGGGCCACCATGGTGTCGCGTCGGCGGGGTCGGGACGGCCCCACCCGTCACGGGCCTCCACCGGCCGGCAGTGACAGGGCCATCGGACCATGGGGACAGCAATGACCTTCGAACGCGGAGACCTCGGCACCGTCCGCCGCACCGTGCGCTCCTGCGCCCAGAGCGCGGGCCTGGACCCCGACCGCACCGACGACCTCGTCCTCGCCGCCAGCGAGCTCGCGGCGAACTCGGTGGACCACGGCGGCGGGCGCGGGTCGCTGCGGGCGTGGCACCGCGAGGGCGCCGTCGTCGTCGAGGTGTCCGACCGCGGCCGGATCCTCGACGCGACGACCGGCAGCCGGGCCCCCAGCGCCGACTCCGAGCGCGGCCGCGGCCTGTGGATGGCCCGCCGCCTCGCCGACCGCTTCCTGCTGCACTCCGGCGCTCACGGGACGACGGCGCGCCTGGTCGCGCTGGTCTGACCGGTGGCCCCGGGCATCCTCCCGCCGGGCACCCTCGCGAACGGGCCCCGCGACGACGGCGACCCGCGCGTCGCCGTCGTCGTCATCACGCACGAGCGGCGCGCCGAGGCGCTGGCCGCCCTCGCCCGGCTCCGCGACCTGCCCGAGCGGCCGCGTGTCGTCGTCGTCGACAACGGCTCCACGGACGGCACCGCGGACGCGATCCGGCGGGAACACCCGTGGGCGGACCTCGTCGCCAGCCCGACGAACCTGGGGGCGGTCGGCCGCAACGTCGCGATCGCGCGGCTGCGCGTGCCCTACGTGGCGTTCTGCGACGACGACACGTGGTGGGAGCCCGGGTCGCTGGGCCGGGCCGCAGACGTCCTCGACGCGCACCCGGACGTGGCCGTCCTCACCGCGCGGATCGTCGTCGAGCCGGGCGGCCGGGAGGACCCGATCGTGGCCGAGCTGCGCGACTCCCCGCTCCGGGGGCGCCCGGGTCTGCCGGGACCGGCGCTGGGGTCGTTCCTCGCCGGGGCGTCGGTGGTCCGCCGTACCGCGTTCGAAGGCGTCGGCGGGTTCCACCCCCGGCTGTGGCTCGGCGGCGAGGAGGAGCTGCTCGCCGCCGACCTCGCGAGCGCGGGCTGGGAGCTCTGCTACGTCCCGGAGCTCCTCGTGCACCACCGGCCCTCGCGGGCGCGCGACCCGCACCGGCGCCGGCGCGACGGCATCCGCAACACGCTGTGGTTCACGTGGTTGCGGCGTCCGCTGCCCGCGGCCGCGCGCCGCACCGTGGACGTCCTGCGGGAGCTGCCGCGCGACCGGGTCTCGGCCGCGGGCGTCCTCGCCGCCCTCCGCGGGCTGCCCTGGGTCGTCCGGGAGCGCCGCCCGCTGCCCGCGCGGGTCGAGGAGCGCTTCCGCGCCCTGGCGCGCGCCCAGGCGAGCAGCGAGGCCCGGCAGTACGTGAGCTGAGCGGGGAGGTGGAGACCCGACGGCGTCGAGCGGCCAGCCGGTTCTCGCGCCCCGCCACACCCCTCCTCGCCCGCGAGGTCGGCTGTTCTTCACGAGGTCGGCACCCACACGTGCCGACCTGGCGCAGACCCGCCGACCTCGGTGCTCGCACCTACCGAGGGAAGGCGGGGGTGGCCGCGTCGGCCTCCGCCAGGGCGTCCGCCTCGGTGACGAGCCGCTGGGGCACCGTGGCGACGACCCGGCCCACGGCCACCAGGGAGATCGCTGCCGCCCCGAGCAGGACCGCACGCAGCCCGAACGCCTCGCCGACGACGCCGCCGAGCAGCGCCCCCAACGGGGCCGAGCCGTACGCGAGGAGCCGGCCGACGCCGCCGACCCGGCCGAGCAGGTGTCGCGGGACCATCCGCTGCCGCATCGAGCTGGTGACGACGTTGCCCACCATGTTGGTGAAGCCGAGGAGCGCGGCGACCCCGAGGAGCACGGGGACGCGGGGGGCGAGGACCGGCACGAGGAGCAGTGCCGCCTGGGCCCCCCAGCAGACCCGCACGACGGGGACCTCCCGCAGGCGCCGACCCAGACGACCGCTGACGACGGCGCCGCCGACGGCCCCGACCGCCAGGGCCGCGGTGAGCACGCCGTAGAGCTCCGCGCGCAGCCCGACGGCGGACTCCGGCCCCACGACCCACAGCGGGAAGACCGCGAAGTACCCCGCGCTCGCGAAGTTGAGTGCCGTCGCGCCGAGCAGCAGCGGCCACACGACGCGGTGACCGCGCAGGAAACGCAGGCCCTGGCCGATCTCCGCGCGGGCCGTGGACCTGGTGGCGGTCGGGATGGTCCCGGCGGCGGTCCCGGCCTCGCCCGTCGAAGACGCCGTGCCCGGGTAGTCGACACGTCCCCAGAGGCCGCGCAGGACGAGCACCAGGGTCGCGACGCACAGGGCCGCCGGGACGCCGAAGAGCCAACCCGCCCCGAGAGCGACCAGCAGGCCGGCGAGCGGGCCACCGAGGAAGGCGTTGGCGACCTGCTGGACGCCCATGAGACGGGAGTTCGCGGCGTGCAGCCGGTTCGTCGCGACCACGGACGGGACGAGCGCCCCGGCGGCGGAGTCCGCGACGACCTCGGCCACCCCGAACGCCAGGACGAGGCCCACGAGCACCGGCAGGGTCAGGACGTCCGCCAGCGCGGTCGCTGTCGCGACGACGAGCACGAGCACGCGCGTGGCGGTGGCGAAGGCGAGCAGACGGGACCGGTCCTTCCGGTCGACCAGGACGCCCACGTGCAGGCTCAGGAGCAGCCAGGGCAGGCCCGCGGCCGCGGCGACGAAGGACAGGTGCAGCGGGGAGCTGGTCAGGGTGAGCGCCAGCAGCGGCGTGCCGACCTGGAGCACGCCGTCGGAGAGGTTGGACAGGCCTGTCGCCCCGAGCAGGTGCGCGAACCGCGGCCCGAGGCCCGAGGGCACGGCCGCTGTCGGCGCCGCCGCCGTCGTCATGGGCACCGTCGCCGTGGTGGCTGCCGTCCCCGTCGTGACTGCCGTCGGTGCGGGCGTCGTCGACGGGGGCGTTGCTGCCGTCGTGGTCGCTGCTGGCGCGCCGTGCGTGGTCACCGCCGGGGCGGCCCCGTTCGCCGGCCCGGTCGCCCCGGCTCGCTCCATGGTGGGTCCTCTCCGCTACGCTCGACCTGCCAAGACTTGTTTGCAAAGACAACTCTGCAAAGGTATCTCTGCATGAGCGACGCGCACAAGACCCCCGACGCGCGGGGTGCAGCCGACCCGACCACGGACCCTGACGCCGGGGGCGGCTCCGCCCCGACCCCGGACCCCGGTTCCGCGGTGACACCCGAGTCGCGCGGCGCGCCCGACCGGACCAGCTCCCTCGGCCCCGAGGCGCTCAGGGCGTACGCCCACCCGCTGCGGGTCCGGATGATCCGGCACCTCAACGACCACGGGCCGGCGACGGCCACGACCCTCGCCCAGGCGCTCGGCGAGAGCACCGGGCAGACCAGCTACCACCTGCGGCAGCTCGCCCGGCACGGCCTGGTCGAGGAGGACCCGGGCCGCGGCACGGGTCGCGAGCGCTGGTGGCGGTCGCGGTCCATCGAGTTCGGGCCGGAGATGCTGGACGACCCGGGGACGGCCCCGGCGATGCGCTTCCTGCTGGACCGGGTCGTCGAGGACCGTGCCGCGGCGCTGCGCCGCCTCATGTCCGGCGACCTCCCGCCGCAGTGGCGCGCGACGATGACGTCCGAGGCCACGCTCCGTCTGGACCCGCAGGAGATGGGCGAGCTGAACACCGCCCTGCAGGCCGCGCTGAACCGCTTCGTCGCGATCAGCAGCAGCCGCCGCGACGACCCGGCGTGGCAGAGCCGCCCGAAGGTGCGCGTCTACATCGACAGCTTCCCCCTGCTGGAGGAGTGACACCGCCCGGTGGCCGGCCGGGGCCGTCCGCCGGCCGAGCCGCCCGGCCTGCGTCGGCCTCACCGCCCGGCCTGCGTCGGCCTCAGGCGGCGGGCAGGCCCTCGACGACGCCGAGCTCGGTGACGAGGTGCAGGAAGGCGCGCGCGTACGGGTTGTCCCCGACGACGCGCTCCACCTCCGGCCAGTCGACCTGCTCGCGCAGCGCGCGGGCGTTCGGCAGGAGCCGGGCGAAGTCGCAGTAGTGCTCGCCCAGGACACGGAGCTGCCCGGCCAGCACGTCCGTCGCGCTCAGCACGGGCATCCGCACGGCGAGCACCTCGATGGTGTCGGCCCGCTCGAAGATCGCCGGGTCGACCTGCTGCCCGCACATCCGGAAGAGCACGTCGATGAGCGCGTCGTGGTGGTAGGCCTTGAAGAGCCAGTTCTCCGCCGGGTCGCGCACGTCCAGGCCCGCCGCCGCGATCGCCTCGCGTGCCCGGTCGACGTCCGCCTCGAGGATCACGAAGTCCGCGTCGTGCTGCGGTTCCGGCGCGCCACGCGCCCACGCGGCGTAGCCGCCGCAGAGCGCGTACGGGATCTCGGCGTCGCCCAGCGCGACGGCGACCATGCGGAGGCCGTCGTGCAGCTCCTCCCGGCCCTGGTGGGAGACGGACATCGTCGACATGCCCTCGGTCTACACGACGACGTGCGGACCTGCAGGTCGAGGGCGAGGATCGAGGCGATGCGGCTCGCGACCTTCAACATCCTCCACGGGCGGTCCCCGGGCGACGGCACCGTCGACCTCGACCGCTACGCCGCCGCGATCCGCCGGCTCGACGCTGACGTGCTCGCCCTGCAGGAGGTCGACGACGACCAGCCACGCTCCCACCACGCCGACCTCACAGCCGTGGCCGCGGCGGCGATGGGCGCCGTCGACCACCGCTTCGCGGCGACGCTCGTCGGGCTCCCGGACGTGTGGACGGCCGCGACCGGTGAGGGCGAGTTGGCCTCCGGCCGGTACGGGATCGCGCTGCTGAGCCGCCTGCCCGTCCAGCGCTGGCGGGCGCTGCGCCTGCCGCAGCTGGACCGCCCCGTGCCCGTCCGCTTCCCCGGGCACACCAACCCGGTCATGGTCGAGGACGAGCCGCGCACCGCCCTCGTCGCCGAGGTGCGGAGCCCCGACGGCGTCCTCACGGTCGCGGCGACGCACCTCACGTTCATCCCGTCCTGGAACGACCGGCAGCTCGTCCGCCTCGTCCGGGACGTCCTCGCCGGTCCGGTCGACGGCGCAGCACGCGACGGCGCAGCGCACGACGCCGCGGTGCACGACCGCGACCCGGCCACCCGGCCGACCCGGCCCGCCGTCGTCATGGGGGACCTCAACCTGCACCCGCCGCACCCGGAGCGCCTCACCGGGTGGACCGCGCTGGCCGCCGGGGCGACGTTCCCGGCGCACGCGCCGACCGAGCAGCTCGACCACGTCCTCGGGCATGGCCCGGTCCGGGCGACCGGCCCCGCGCGCAGCGTCGACCTCGGGTTGTCGGACCACCGCGCGCTCGTCGTCGACGTCGCGCTGGGGTGAGGCCCCGGGGGCTGAGGCGCACCGGGGCTGACGGCGGCTGCTCGTTCAGCCGCCCCCTGCGGTCGGCCCCGTGGCGGCGTCGAGGAAGCCGACGACCCGCTCCTCCCAGCCCTCCGGGTCGGTGCGCAGGCCCCCGGTGTGTCCCGCACCGTCGACCGTCCACACCGACACCGCGTCCGGCGCGGCGCGGCGCAGCGCCTCCGCGGCGTGCCCCTCGTCGGGGACGCCGCCCGCGGTCACCAGCAGCACCGGCCGCGGCGCGACGACGCCCAGCGCCTGCGCGAGCGGTGCCGGCCGCGGAGGGCCCGCGAGGACGTCCACGAGCGCCGTCTGCGCCGCGTGGACGCCGCGGGTGACCGTGCCGCGCCAGCCGTAGGCGTCGGTGAGCCAGGCGAGGTCCTCGGCGGTCCGTCCGGTCACGCCCTCCGCCACCACCGCCCGGACCTGCGGCAGTGCCGCGGCGGCGCCGATCGCCTCCTCGCCCCCCATGGACAGCCCGACGACGGCGACCCGGTCCGGGTCGACGTCGTCGCGGGACCCGAGGTGGGCGACCGCCGCCGCTACGTCGGCGTCACCGTCCCAGCCCCACAGCATCGGGCGGCCGGTGCTCGCGCCGTGGCCCCGGGCGTCCACGAGCAGCACCCCGTAGCCGTGGCGGGCGAGCACCTGCGCGTGCGGGAGCACGGAGGCCCTCGTCCCGCCCGAGCCGTGCAGGAGGACGACGGCGGCGCCGGTGCGCGAGGGCACGTACCAGGCAGCCAGCGTGGCGCCGTCGGACGGCACGGCGGCCGACTCGAAGGCGAGGCCGACCGCTCCGGGGTCGCGCTGCGGCGGGGCACCCGGCGCCGCCAGGGTGACCGCCACGGGGACGGCGGCGACGTAGGCCCCCACGACGACGAGCACCGCGACCATCGGCACCACGACGACACGCCACCACCGCCGGGTCGCCCGCACGAGGACCACCCCGGCCACGACGATCAGGGGCACCGCGACGGCGAGCGCCGCGCCCCAGCCGAGGAGCGCCAGGGTGGAGCCGGCCCCGCGACGCGCCGCGAGGACGCCACCGACCGCGGCACCCGCGAGGACCGTGCCGGGCACCAGACCCACGACGCCCAGGAGCGGACGCGCGACAGCGGGCGGTCGGCGTGGTCCCACCTCGACTTCCTTGGCCCGCATGCTCCCGCCC
>NZ_CAMPHH010000131.1 GCF_946885855.1 uncultured Actinotalea sp.
CGGACCTCGTCGGCATGTCGACGACGCTCGAGGCCATCGCCGCGCGGCACGCCGGCCTGGAGGTGCTCGGGATCTCGCTCGTGACGAACCTCGCCGCGGGGATCGGCGCGGAGCCGCTGTCCCACGAGGAGGTGCTCGAGGCGGGCCGGTCGGCCGGGCCGCGGATCAGCCGGCTGCTGGCCGAGATCGTGGGGAGGATCTGATGGCGACGGCCTTCGACCCGGCGCTCGCCGCGCGCGTGCGCACCTGGGCCGACGACGACCCCGACCCGCAGACGGCCGGGCACCTGCGGCTGCTGCTCGAGCACGCCGAGGCGGACGAGGACCCCGAGGGCCTGCGGGAGGCCGCGCGCGCCGAGCTCGCCGACCGCTTCCGCGGCATGCTCGAGTTCGGCACCGCCGGCCTGCGGGGGGCGCTGGGCGGCGGACCGAACCGGATGAACCGCGCGGTCGTGCTGCGCGCCGCGGCCGGGCTGGTCGCCTACCTCGTCGAGCGCCTCGGGGCGTCCGCCTCGGGCGCGGGTGCAGCGGGCGACGGGCCGCGCGTCGTCATCGGGTACGACGCCCGCCACAACTCCGACGTCTTCGCGCGGGACACGGCCGCCGTCGTCGTGGCCGCCGGAGGGCACGCCCTGCTCCTGCCCGAGCCGCTACCCACCCCGGTCCTCGCGTTCGCGGTCCGCCACCTCGGCGCCGACGCGGGCGTCATGGTCACCGCGAGCCACAACCCGCCGCAGGACAACGGGTACAAGGTCTACCTCGGCGGCCGGGCCGTCACGGACTCCGGGCAGGGCGCGCAGATCGTCCCGCCGTACGACGCGGCGATCGCCGCGCACATCGCCTCCGTGCCGTCCGTGGCCTCGATCCCCCGCGCCGACGGCGGCTGGACCGTCCTCGGTCCGGAGCTGCTCGACGCCTACCTCACGACGCTGCGCGGGCTGGAGACCCCGGGCGCGTCGCACGACCTGCGGATCGTCCTGACGCCGCTGCACGGCGTCGGCGGTCGCACGGCGGAGCGCGTGCTGCGCCACGCCGGGTTCGCGGACGTGCACCTGGTCCCGGAGCAGGCCGTGCCGGACCCGGACTTCCCGACCGTCGCCTTCCCCAACCCCGAGGAACCCGGCGCGATCGACCTCGCGCTCGCGCTCGCGGACACGGTGGGCGCCGACCTGGTCCTGGCCAACGACCCGGACGCCGACCGCTGCGCCGCTGCGGTGCGCGACCCCCGCGCGGCGCACACCGACTCCGCCGGCGGCCCGCAGACCGCACGGGGCAGCGGGTGGCGGATGCTGCACGGGGACGAGGTCGGCGCACTGCTCGGTGAGGACATCGCCCGGCGCCTCGCCGGCTCGGGCGGAGTGCTGGCGAACTCGATCGTCTCCTCCCGGCTGCTCGGCCGGATCGCCGCCGACCACGGGCTGTCCCACCGCGAGACCCTGACCGGCTTCAAGTGGATCTCCCGCGTCGACGGGCTCGTCTTCGGCTACGAGGAGGCCCTGGGCTACTGCGTCGACCCCGACCACGTCCGGGACAAGGACGGCCTGTCCGCGGCCCTGCTGCTGGCCCAGCTCGCGTCGCGGCTCAAGGCCGAGGGCCGGACGCTCCTGGACCAGCTCGACGAGCTGGCGGTCCGTCACGGGCTCCACCTCACCGACCAGCTCTCGGCCCGCTTCACGGACCTCGAGCGGATCCCGGAGACGATGACCCGGGTCCGTCAGTCGCCCCCGACGACGCTCGCCGGCTCGCCGGTCGTCGACGTCGCCGACCTCGCCGAGGGCTCCGACGGCGTCCCCCCGACCGACGGCCTGCGGCTGCTCGCGCGGGACGGCACGCGCGTCGTCGTCCGCCCGTCGGGGACCGAGCCCAAGGTCAAGTGCTACCTCGAGGTGGTCGTCCCGGTCGACGACGACGGCTCGGCGGACCCCGTGGGGGCGGCGCGGCGGACCGCGCGCGAGCGCCTCGACGCCGTCCGCGCCGACGTCGCGGCGGCCCTCGGCCTGGGCTGACGGCGCGGGGCCGCCGCTCGGCGCCTGCGGCGCGTCGGTGGCGGCGGAGAGGATGTCCCGTGTACGTGGTGCTGCTCGACGGCCCGGCGGCGAGCCGGCCGGGCGTCGTCGCGCTCCAGGACGTGACCGACGACGGCGCGCCGGGCCGCCGCGTGGAGGTCCCCGCCGACGACGTCGCGGGCGCCGTCCGCGAGCGGGAGGCCTCCGACGCTCCGCGCTGGGCCTGGGACGACACCGCCCGCCGGTACCCGCCGCTCCTGGCAGCGGGCGTGCGGGTGCGCCGCGCCCACGATCTGCGGCTGTCCCACGCGATCCTGCGCCGGTCGACGCGCTGCGCGGGCTCCGCCCTCGCGCGCTCGGCGCCCGGCCCGTGGGACGCCATGGCGCCCGTCGTGGTGGCGACGGCGGCGGGCGCACCGGCGAGCCTGTTCGACGACCTGGACCTCCGGGCCCCGCAGGCCCCGATGCCGGACGTCCTGGCCGAGCTGCGGCTGCAGCTCGGGACCGTCGCGGAGGCGGACGAGCCGGGCCGACTGCGTCTGCTCCTCGCCGCGGAGTCGACCGGCGCCCTGCTCGCGGCGGAGATGCACCACGACGGCCTGCCGTGGGACGCCGCCGCGCACGACGCCCTCCTGGAGGACCTGGTCGGGCCGCGCCCGCGACCCGGGGAGCGGCCGGCCCGCCTGGAGGAGCTGGCGGCCCGGGTGCGGACGCTCCTGGACCAGCCGGGCCTCAACCCCGACTCGCAGCAGGACCTGCTGCGGGCCCTGCGGCGCGCGGGCCTGGACGTCACCAGCACCCGGCGGCACGAGCTCGCCGCCTCGGCCCACCCCGTCGTGGAGCCGCTGCTGGAGTACAAGAAGCTCGCGCGCCTCCTCAGCGCGAACGGCTGGGCCTGGCGCGAGCAGTGGGCGCGCGACGGGCGGTTCCGGCCGGACTACGTCCCCGGGGGCGTCGTCACGGGTCGGTGGGCCACGAGCGGTGGGGGCGCCCTCCAGCTCCCGGCCGCCGTGCGGGGTGCCGTGCGCGCGGACCCGGGCTGGCGGCTCGTCGTCGCCGACGCGGCGCAGCTCGAGCCCCGCGTCCTCGCCGCGATGGCCGGCGACCACGCCATGGCGGCGGCCGGACGCCGCGGCGACCTCTACGCCGGCGTCGTCGAGGCGGGCGCCGTCGCGACCCGCGAGCAGGCGAAGTACGCGATGCTCGGCGCGATCTACGGCGCGACGACCGGCGCGGCGGCCGCGCTCATGCCCCAGCTGACGCGCGCCTACCCGCGCGCCGTCGGGCTCGTCGAGGAGGCCGCCCGTGCCGGCGAGCGGGGCGAGGTCGTCTCGACGTGGCTGGGGCGGACGTCGCCACCGCCGGGAGGGCACTGGCGGGCCGCCGTGGAGGCGGCGTCGGCCGAGGGCAGCCGCCCGGAGGAGACCCGCGAGGCCCAGCGGCTCCGGCGGGACCGCGGCCGGTTCACCCGGAACTTCGTGGTGCAGGGCACCGCGGCCGAGTGGGCGCTGTGCTGGATGGCCGCGCTGCGACGCCGTCTGCTGGACCTGCCGGGAGCGGAGGGCCCTCGCACGGCCGCACGCAGCCGCGGGCCGCACCTCGTGTTCTTCCTGCACGACGAGGTCGTCGTGCACACGCCCGCGGCGCTCGCCGGCGCCGTGGCGGACGCGGTCCGGGACTCCGCCGCCGAGGCCGGGAGCCTGCTCTTCGGGGCCTTCCCGGTGGCGTTCCCCCTCGACGTGTCCGTGGTGGAGTCGTACGACCAGGCAGCGTGAGCACCGGGCCGTGACCCCTCGGCCGGGCGGCCGGTCACGCCGGCTTCGTCCGTCCCCGGCGGGGTCTGCTCGCCGCCCGCTGTGGTCCGCCGCGCTGTGGTCCTCCGTCCCAGCGGGCAGGATGGACCGGGGAGAGGGGGCACCGATGGGACACACCCGAGCTCGACATGTCGCCGGCCTCGCGCTCGCGACGTTCCTCCTCGTCGGCTGCGCGGCGGACGCCGGCGGACCGGCGGGACCGGCCACCCCTGCGCCGACGCCCCCTTCCCCTGAGCAGACGGAGCCGACCGTGACCCTGACGCCCGAGCCCGAGCGCACCGCCACACCCCCGTCGTCCGTCGGCGCCACCGCGGCCGACGCCGTCGCCGACCTCGCGGAGCGCCTCGGTGTCGAGCCGGGAGAGGTCGCCGTGGTGCGCGACGTCGCCGTGACGTGGCCGGACGGCTCCCTCGGCTGCCCCGCACCGGGTATGGCGTACACGCAGGCGCTGACCCCCGGCCGGCTCGTCGTGCTCGAGGCCGCGGGGACGACGGTCGAGTACCACTCGGGCGGCCGGCGCGGCCTGTTCCTGTGCGAGAACCCTCAGCCGCCGGTCGAGACGGAGACGGACCGCTGAGACGCCGGACGGCGGGGGCCCCTCAGGGCACCCCGCCGTCCGTCCGCTCCTGCTGCGTCAGCCGGTGACCTCGACCAGCGTCAGGCCGAGCAGCTCGTCACCGCGTCGGTGGGCCACGGCGCCGAGGTGCTCGACACCCGCCTGCGCGTCGCCCCACTGCGCGACGACCTCGACCGAGGACCCGATGACGGCCGCGTCGGGCTTCGCCGTGATCTCCAGCGAGCCGTCGGTCGCGACGGGGACGAACCAGCTCTCGAGGTCGTACCCGATCGTCCCGCCGCCGGTCTGCCAGCCGTGGACGTACACGGTGTACGTCCCGGACTCCGGGAGCGTCAGCGTGACCAGCTCGTTCGTCCCGCCGTTCGTGCTGGCGGCCACCTGGTCACCGTCGGGGCCGACCACGAACACGTCGAGGTCCGTGTCTGCCGTGCTCTCCACGAGTCGCCACCGGGCGACCGCGGTCGCGTCGACGGTGAACGCGTGGGCGGTCAGCCCCGCGCCGTCGTCAGGGGTGAACGGCGTCTGGTCCGGGTCCTGACCGACGGAGCCGGCCGTGCCCGTCGCCGGGACGAGGCCGTGGGCGGTCGCCTCGTACTCCCCCTCGTACCCGAAGGTCAACGGCACCCTGACGGCGCCGTCGGTGCCCGCGCCGGTGACCACCGGCGGGGCGTCGATCGCGACCGCGCGGACGGCGATCGGGCTGCGCACCTCGTACGGGCCCGCCTTGCCGTTCTTCGGGTTCCCCCGCAGCGACTGCCACGTGAGCGAGCCGAACGCGAACTCGCCCTCGGTCGCCTCGGTCGTGGTGCGCACGGTGATCGCGACCGTGACGGACTCGCCCCGGCGCAGGGTGAACTGCGCCGGCTCGACGCTGACGTCGAAGCCCTCGGGTGCGTCGATGCGCGCCCGGTAGGTGTGCGGGGCGTTCTCGGTCGCGACGCTCGTGAGCGTCCGGGTGACGGTCTGGCTGCCCGCGAGCTCACCGATCGCGAGCGAGGCGAGGTTGAGCCCGCTCGGGTCGGTCGGCACGCCGTCGGCTTCGAGCGCGCCGCAGGTCTGCGCCGCGCTGGACCCGAAGACGTCGGCCTCGATGCCGCAGAGGAACCCGAGGTACTCGGTGAAGCCGGCGTCGTAGACCAGCCCCGGCTGGAACACCGAGCCCTTGTCCGTGCCGCTGGGGTCGATGTGCCCGGCACCCATGTCGAACGGGTCGGCCGGCGTCACGCCGTCCTCCTTGACGACGTCCTGACGCGCCGTCGTCATGATCGCGGACTTGGCCGCAGCGGGCGACCAGTCCGGGTGCGCCTGCTTGAGCAGGGCGAAGAGCCCGGCCACGTGCGGGCTGGACATCGAGGTCCCGCTGATCGACTGGAACAGCTGCCCGGGTGCGCCGAGGGTCGGCGTCGGGGTGTGCCCGGCGAGGATGTTCACACCAGGCGCGGTGACGTCGGGGACGATGACGTCCGCCGTCACCGCGTTCGGCCCCCGGGAGGAGAAGTCCGCCATGACGGAGCCCTGCGCCGCGACGGTCTCGCCCCCCGTCAGCGCCACGGTGGCGGCGTCGCCCTGGGCGTCGATGTAGGCCTTGACGGCCTCGCCGGCGCTGAGGTTGACGTGCACGGACGGCACCCAGTGGTTGTCGGTGACCAGGGCGGCGTCGTCGCTGACGTCGTAGAGCACCATGCCGGCGCCCCCCGCCTCGTACACGGCCTGGCTCTTCTCCACCCGCGCGTTCTGGCCGCGCTTGCACAGGACGACCGCGCCGTCCAGGTCCACCTCGAACGTGTCGACGAGGCACAGCTCGTTGCCGAGGTCCGCCGCGTCGACGACCCGGGTCGCCTCGAGGCCGCCCGTGATGCTCGCGCCGTCGAAGGTGCGCCCGTCGCCCAGGGTGACGGTGCCCGCGAATCCGCGGTCGTGCGTCGACGCACCGACGCTCGTCAGCCACGGGAAGACGGCCGGCGAGCCGACCGTCCCGGCCCCCGGGCCGGAGTTGCCCGCCGAGGTCGCGACGAAGATGCCGGCGTCGTTGGCGAAGAGGAAGGCGAGGTCGTCCACGCCGACCGGTCCGGCGCCGCCGCCGATGGAGTAGTTGATGACGTCGACGCCGTCCGCGACCGCCTGGTCGATGCCCGCGGCGAGGTCGGAGGTGAAGCAGCCGAGGTCGCCGCACACCTTGTAGGCGATGACCTGGGCCCGCGGCGCGACGCCGCTCACGGCGCCGATCTGCGAGCCGAGGACCTCGGCCTGGACACCCGCGTTGCCCGCGGCGGTCGAGGCCACGTGCGTGCCGTGGCCGTCCGCGTCGCGCGCCGAGTCGTAGAGCTCGGGCCCGACGGTGCTGTTGTAGGCGGCCCGCATGTCACGGGCACCCAGGAGCTTGTTGGTGCACTCGAACGGTGCGTCGTCCTCGTTGCCGGGCGTGGTCCCGAACTCGCACGGGATCCCCTCGGCGACACCCACGGGGTCCGGGTAGGTGCCGTCGTCGGCGAACGACGGGTGCTCGGGCCAGATGCCGGTGTCGATGACGCCGACGACGACGCCCTCACCGGTGTAGCCCTCCGCCCACGCGGCGTCCTCGCCGGTGAGCCCGAGGAACTCCCCGGAGGCGTCGGTCTGCGGCTGCTGGAGCGCGTCGGTACGCACGGCGAGGACGCCGTCCTGCTTGGCCAGGCGCTGGGCCTGCTCCTCGCTGAGCTCGGCGGCGAAGCCGTTGACGGCGAAGCTGTACTCCACCTCGACCGCTGCCTCCGGGACGTCGGCGGCCTGCCGCGCCGCCCGCCGCTCGCCCTTGAGGTGCTGGACGTACTCGCGCACGGACGGGTCGTCGGTGGTGACGCCCTCGCCCTCGACGGGCTTCGTGGCGGCGATGCCGGGCACGCCGCCGTCGTACGCGACCACCGGGTCGCTCTCCATGAGGACGACGTACCGGTCCTGCAGGAGCTCCTCCTCCTGGGCCGGGGTGACCGTCGTCCGGTCGTCCGCCGTGGTGGGCGGCGTGGTGGTGGTGACGCTCGTGGCGCCGACCTGCGCCGTGGCGGGCAACGCTGCCCCCACGATCGCGACGGAGGCCGCGAGCGTCGCGGCCATCGTCCTGCGTGACATGTGACCCCCATGATCGAACCTGTGACTGACTGTCACAGGAGCGTGCATTGGATCACTCTTGTGGCGTACCGCCAAGTAGCAATCGCCCGTCTTGTCCCTGATGTCCGGAGAAGTCCTGTGTGAAGTTCATGTTTCGTGCGATGTCAGCAGGCTGTCGAGCACGTCGCCGAGGCGTCGCAGGACCGACACGTGGCCGCCCTCGGGCTCCAGCCGCAGCACCGCCCCCGGCACCGATGCAGCGAGCCGGCGGGCGTGCTCGACGGGGACCATGCCGTCCTGCCCGCCGTGCACGATCACCGTCGGCACCGCCACCGCGCCGAGGTCGAAGCCCCACGGGGCGGCGTACGCGACGTCGTCGTCGACCGCGCCGTCCGGGTGGGCCGTGTCCGCCCGACCCGCGTCCTCACCCAGCGCGGACCACTCCCGCTCCAGCGCGGACCAGTCGGCCCGGGTGAACACCTCCGGGTCGAACGAGTCCGACTCGCCGGACCTCCGGCGCGCCTCCCGGCCGACGACGGCGGCGCGCAGCGCGCCCGGCGCGCGCATCCCGGCGAACCAGTCCCAGCCCGCGTCGCGAGGGGCGAGCCCGGCGAGGACGCCGACGGCGGTCACCCGGTCGCCCAGCAGCGCGGCGCAGGCCAGGGCGTGCGGTCCGCCGCCGGAGGCGCCCACGGTGACGAACCGCGTCAGGCCCAGGGCGTCGGCGAGGTGCGCGACGTCGTCGGCGGCGGAGGCCACCGTGCGGCCGGGCTGCGCCGTCGAGCTCCCGTAGCCGGGCCGGGCGTAGGTGACCAGCCGCGCCCCGCGGGACCGCACGAGGTCGGTGACCGGCGGCAGCGGGACGCCCGTGTGCGGCGTGCCGTGGTGCCACAGGACGACGTGGTCACCGTCGTCGTCGGCGGCGGCGGGCGTGGCGAAGCCTTGCAGCACCCGTCCGTCCGGCAGGGGCACGACCACCTCGTCGACCATCGGCGCAGCGTAGCCCGGCCGGTCACGCGAGCACGTGAGCCGGCGCGGGCCGCTGGAGCCCGTCCGGCGAGCACGTGGAAGCTGCGGTGCGGCACGGCGCCGGCCGTGCCGAGCACGCCGCTGACGCCGGGCCACGCAGCGCGGCCCCGGGACCGGAACAGCCCCTCCAGGCAGTCGCCCAGGGCGCCGGGACCCACCGCGCGCAGCAGGCCGTTGCCGACCCGGGAGGCCTCCGCGACGCCACGGTCCACGCACCACGGAACCGGGGGCCGCGGTCCGGCGCCAGGACGAAGGACACGCGGGCCGTTCGGCCCACCCCGCCCCGCACACCGGCGCGATCATGGAGGGGACGGAGGAGGTGGACCATGACCACCCGGACGCAGGACCCACGCCTCGCGATCGGCACCGCCGGCGTCGTCGCCGGCACCCTGGCCCTCGCCGCCGTCGGGTGGCTCGCCTTCCTCACCTGGACGTCGTCCGACGTGCCCGAGTGGCTGCGCATCAGCGGCTCGACGTTGCTGCCCCTGGGCCTCTTCAGCGCCGCCGCGGCGGCGCTGCTGGCACCGACGGGTCCCGCCCGGCGACGGGCCCGCACGGGTCTGGTGCTCGCCGCGGCGGCCGTCCTCGCGCTGACCCTGCTGCTCCTGACGGAAGGCTGACCGGGCGCGAGCGCGCGCCTACCCCGCCCGGGCGCGGTCTGCGGCGGTGTTCACCGCCCCCGCGACCTCGTCGGCCCGCGGCGTGGTGACCGCCCAGCGGGTGCCGTCGGCACGGTGCAGCTCGACCGCCGGACCGCCCCGGCCGACGAACGCGTAGCGTCGCTCCCCCACGGCCATCC
>NZ_CAMPHH010000132.1 GCF_946885855.1 uncultured Actinotalea sp.
CGCCGGCTCGACACGACGTCGAGGTGGACCGCCTCACCCACGGACCCGACGCGGCTGACGAGGTGCTCCAGCCCGACGACGACGACGCGGTGCGGGAAGGTCTCCGTCGGCTCCAGGACCGTGACGGGCCAGACCGTGGTGGTCAGCTCCAGGTCCGCGTCGAGCGACGTGGCCTCGGCGGCGTCGGCGACCGAGGCGCAGAACGCGCAGTCCGCGGCGGAGAGCGAGCGGACGGTCGACCCCTCGCCGCTGGTCAGCGCCTGCCCCCACGCCGCGACGAAGAGGTAGGCGGCGGAGTCCGCACCCCTGACCGACGCGTCGGTGAGCATGAGCGCGCGGACCTCTTCGGTCACCTCCAGGCCGGAGAGATCGACGCCCGTGCCTAGCACGGGGTCGACGGGTCCGAGGCCCACCGGGGGCGCGGCCGCCGGGTCGACCGGCGCGTCCTCCTCCGGTGCCCGATCCGTGGCGGCGGCGTCGACGGTGTCGAGCCTGCCGGTCGCTTTCGCGCCCTTCGCTGCGGCGTCCCGATCGGGTGCGGCGGAGCCGGGCTCAGCCGCCTCGGCGGTGCGCGAGGTCATGGGTCGATCGCCGACCGGCGGGGCGTGGGGTGCCGTGCAGGCAGCGAGGGGCAGCGGCAGCAGGAGGGCGGCGGCGAGGGCGGCGGTGGCGCGGAGTCGGGTCATCGGGCCACCCGACCACCGCGGGGAGGGAGCCGGGCCGGAGGGTCCCTCCTGCCTGTGGACGGCGGGACGTCAAGTCCGGTGGGGATCGCGGATGACGTCCGTGTCGACGCCGGCCCGCCGGGGGACGAGGACGAAGCCCTCCTCCGACGCCGGGTCGTAGTCGACGACCAGCCCGGCGGCGTCGAGCCCCTGCCGCCAGGCGGTGTGGCGGGTGATGTCGCTGGGTGGGACCCAGTAGCCCGCCCGGCTCCACTCCTCGACCCGCAGCATGGCCAGGTGCGAGGACCACTGGTGGTGCTCGAGGACGTCCCACGGGACCAGGGCGGTCCGGGCGGTGCGCCCGCGCATGACGTGGGTGCGGACGAACAGCTCCCACATCCCGGCGGTGGTCTCGACGTTGTAGCGCCGCTCGTACTCCTGCCGGACCCAGTCGAGGGACCGGCCCTCCTGGAACCAGCGGACGGCCTCGTCGACGTCCCGGACGGCGGCGAGCGCGGCGGCCGTGGGCTGCTCCTGCGGGGTCTCGTGCATCGGGGCTCCTCCTGCTCGGTCGCGCCGCGCCCCCTGCGCGGCCGGGCCGATCGGTGCTGACGCTAGAGGAGCCCACCGACACGACCGCCGGTCCGTCCACAGCGCGACGACGGGCCTCACGGCCCAGGCGCCGCGGGTCTCCCTCGGTGACGGTCCGCGCCGCGGCGGCGGGATCATCCCGGCAGCGGCTCGCGAAGGCCGGACGCCCGGCGGATCGGGCGGCCGACGGCGACGCGGATCGCCTCCTCCGACCCCACGACCCGCACATGCTCCCGTGCGCGGGTCACGGCGGTGTACAGCAGCTCGCGGGTGAGCAGGGGTGACGTGGCCGGGGGCAGCACCACGGACACGCGCCGGAACTGGCTGCCCTGGCCGCGGTGGACCGTCATGGCGTGCACCGCCTGGACCGCGGGGAGCCGGTGCGGTCGGACGAGGCGCGGCGCCGAGGGGTCGCCGAACGCCACGGCGCGCCCGCCCGTGCCGTCCGCGACGACGACACCGGTGTCCCCGTTGGACAGGCCGGTGTCCCGGTCGTTGGTGGTGACCAGGAGCGGCAGGCCGAGCGGCCACGGCCCGCCGAGGTCGGTGCCGGTCGCCTCGGCCACCCAGCGCTCGGCGCGGTCCGCCCACGTGCTCACCCCGGCAGGTCCGCGGCGGTGGGCGACGAGCAGGCGGTGCTCCTCGAGCGCGCGCAGGGCCGCGGCGGCGTCGCCGGCCTGAGCGGCCTCGACCAGGGCGGAGCCCGTGGCGACGACGTCGGCCCGGACCCCCGTGACGTCGTCGTCGGTGAGGTGGTGCTCGGCCGCGGTGTCGCGCGGTTCGACGAGCTCGACGCCGGCCGCGCCGCCGCGCAGGACAGCCAGGGTCGCGTCGGCATCGCCCTGCCGGATCGCCTCGGCGAGCTCGGCGAGGGCACCGTGGAACCGGTGCACCCGGGTGAGGCGGACGACGCCGTTGCGCAGCGCCTCCCGGTCGCCGGGCCGATCGGGGAGGTCCTCCGGGACGACGGCGGCCAGGCGCGTCGGCAGGTCCGCGCCGGCCGCGGCCGCCGGCGGTCGGGCGACGAGGTCGCCGAGCACCGCGCCGGCCTCCACGGAGGCGAGCTGGTCCGGGTCGCCGACCAGCACGAGCCGGGCCTGCGGGCGCAGGGCCTCCAGGAGCCGGGCCATGAGCGGCAGGGACACCATCGAGGTCTCGTCGACGACGACGACGTCGTGCGGCAGCCGGTGCGCGCGGTCGTGCCGGAACCGGGTGGCCGAGCGCCAGCCGAGCAGCCGGTGCACGGTCGTGGCGGTGGGGCTGCCGACCCGCTCCTGGTCGGTCGCGGGGAGGTCCCGCAGGACGGCGTGCACGGCCTCCTGGAGGCGGGCGGCCGCCTTGCCGGTCGGGGCGGCGAGCGCGATCCGCAGCCCGCCGTCCGCGCACTCCTGCAGCGCGGCGAGCAGCGTCGCGACGGTCGTCGTCTTGCCGGTGCCCGGGCCGCCGGTGAGGACGGTGATGCGGCTCAGGGCGGTGGTGGCGGCGGCGAGCCGCTGCCGGTCGTCGGTGGGCACGGGGAACAGGCGTGTCACGGCGGCGCGCACGGCCGCGGGCTCGAACGCCCGCTCGTCCAACGTCCCGAGGCGCTCGTCCAGCGCCGCGCGCACGAGCTGCTCGTCGCGCCAGTACCGGTCGAGGTAGAGCCTCCCGCCGACCCAGCGGGCGGGACGGACGTCGTCAGGGTCCTCGTCCGGGCCGACGGCGACCAGCCGGCTCGCCTCGATCGCCGCCGCCCACTCCGCCGGCGGGAACCACGGCAGGTCCTCGGCCGTCTCGTCCGCCTCCGTGGTCGTGAGGGCGGAGCGGTCGCCCAGGTCGACGCAGACCGCCCCCTGGCGCAGCGCCCGGACGGCCAGCGCGACGGCGAGGACGACCCGCTCGTCCCGCTCGCCGGTGAGCCGGGCGAGGCGCTGCGCGACGTGGACGTCGGCCGCGGCGAGGACCCCGGCCCGGTTGTAGCGGGCGAGCACGCCCCGGGCGCCGACGGCGAGCCGCGGGTCCCCGGACGGCCGCTCGGTGGTGAGGCTCATCGTCCGCTCCCCTCGAGCAGCGCGGACAGGCCGACCACGACCGCCGTCGGCGGCCGCCACGCCAGGACGCCGCACGGCCGGCCGTCGACGACGGGTGCCGTCGGCCCGGCCATCCCGCGGACGAAGAGGTACAGCCCGCCGCCGAGGTGCCGGTCCGGGTCGTAGCCGGGCAGCCGCCAGCGCAGGAACCGGTGCAGCGCTGCGGCGTACAGCAGCAGCTGGAGGGGGTAGTGCGCGTCCATCATCGCGGCGGCCAAGGCGGCCGGCCGGTAGTGCCAGAGCGTGAGGTCCTCGTCCGGTCCGGCCAGGCGGTTCGTCTTGTAGTCGACGACGACGTACCGGTCGCCCGCGCCGTCCTCCCCGGCCGCGTACTCGCCGCGCAGGCGCAGCACCGCGTCGATGCTGCCGGTGAGGTACCCCCGCAGCTGCTCCGGCGCCAGGTCCGGGTGCTCGAGGCGGTCGGCGTAACCGGCGAAGGGGTCCTCCGGCGGCAGGTGCCGGCGCAGCAGCGCGGCGAGCTCGCGGAGGGTCGCGGCCGGACCTGTCGGGGCGTCGCCGCCGGCCAGCGGCAGCTCGAACTCCAGCTCCGGCAGCCGGTCCGCCGGGACGATGTCGCGGAGCCGGCGGTCACCGCCGAGCGGGCCGAGCGGGCTGTCGAGGACGGTCAGGAGGCCGTCGGCGAGCGTCGCGGCGTCGACGCCGAGGCTGTGCCGCAGCGGGGTCTCCTCGCAGCGGCGCTGGACCTCGGCCGCGAGGTCGGGCGCGGCGGTGTCGACGTGCTCGAGGACCTCGTGGACGAGGGTGCCGAACGCCGTGCCGCCGGGGAGGTCCGCCATCGGCGACGGCACGGCACGGAGGGCATCCGTCGCCCCGGCGGGCGCGGCACCGTCGTCGGACGGCGGCGGACCAGCGGTGCCGGGCTCGTCCTGGATCCCGGCGCCCTCGGGCTCGTCGGCGACGGCGGGCGCCGCCCCGTAGACGTGGTGCGCCGCGGCGGTGAGGCCCGAGTAGGAGGTGCGCCGCCAGGCGGTGTCGAGGCTCCGGGCGAAGCGGGCGACGGCCAGCTCGGGTCGGGTCCCCTGCGGGGCGACCCACCGCTGCGGCCGCGGCCGTTCCGTCACGGTCTCGTGGGCCAGCGTCCCGCCCGACGTGGCGGCGAGAGCCGCGAAGCGTTCGCCGACGACGGCGTCGCGCGGGACGGTGACCGCCGGCGGCGGCTCGGTGCCGTCGGTCCGGTCGCGCAGGAGCAGGCGGGTCAGCGCGCCGCCGGCGCTGTTGCGGCTGGGTGCCCACCACAGGACGACGTGGCTGCTCGCGCGGGTCAGCGCGACGTAGGCCAGGCGCAGGTCCTCGCCGACGTCCTCGGCCTGGTGGCGCTCCAGGCCGTCGGCGTATCCGGGGCTGCCGACCCCGCCCACGTGCAGGAGCCGCTCGTCGCCTTCGTGGAGCTGCAGGATCGGGGGGTTCTTGGAGGTGTAGCGGTCCCACGCGAACGGCACGTGGACGACGGGGAACTCCAGGCCCTTCGCCGCGTGGACGGTGACGACCTGCACCGCCTCGGCGTCCGTCTCCAGGCGGCGGCTGCGCTCCTCGGTGTAGTCCTCGTCCGCCTCGGCGATGCGTGCCCGCAGCCACTCGGTCAGGGCCGCGGCGCCGAGCTGCTGGCGGATGGCAGCCTCGTGCAGCGCCTGGCCGATGTGCCGGACGTCGGTCAGCCGGCGCTCGCCGTCGGGGGAGCCGAGGAGCCGTTCCGTCAGGCCTGCGGCGGTCGCCGCCTCCAGCAGCGCGGCGACGCCGCGCTCGGCGAGCACGTGCGCCCAGGTGCGCAGCCGCTCCCCGAGCCGGTCGCGCGCGTCGTCGTCGGCCTCGGCGAGGCGCTGTGCGTCCCAGCCGAGGAACGGGGTCAGCGCGGCGGCGGCGCCCCGGCCCGCGTCGCCGGGCTGGTCGAGGGCGACGAGCAGGGTCAGCCACTGCTCCGCGGCGGCGGTCCGGAAGACGCTGGACAGACCGGAGACGACCGCCGGCACGCCGGCGCCGGTGAGCGCGTCGCGGACGGCGAGCGCGTCCGCGTTGCGGCGGCACAGCACCGCGATGTCGCCGGGGCGCAGGGGCCGCCAGGTGCCGGCGCCGTCCGGGCGGGGATCGCGCAGCCTCTCGGTGCGCAGCTGCTGGACGACCTGCGCGGCGACGTCGGCGTAGACGAGGTCGCGGACGGCGCCGATCGCCGGGGTCGCGGAGGTCACCCCGAGCGCGGCACGGGTGACCTGGCGCAGCCGGACGGCCGCGCTCCCGTCGTGGCGGCGGCCGGTGTGCTGGGCCTCGACGGGGCGGACGACGATCCGCGGATCGCCGAGGGCGGTGGTGCCGAGCACGTGGTGCAGCCCGTCGAGCACCGCGGCGTCGCTGCGCCAGTTCCGCCCGAGCGTCGCGGTGTCGTGCGCCTCGCGCCCGGCCGCGAGGTACGTGACGACGTCGGCGCCGCGGAAGGCGTAGATCGCCTGCTTGGGGTCACCGATGAGCACGAGGGTGCGGTGGCCGTGGAACGCGGTGCGCAGGATGTCCCACTGGACGCGGTCGGTGTCCTGGAACTCGTCGACCATGACGACGCGGTAGCGGGACCGGACCCGCTCGACGGCGGCGGGCCCGGTGTCCGGGTCGGTGAGCGCGTCGCGCAGGAGGGTCAGCAGGTCGTCGTAGTCGATGAGCCGGCGGGCGCGCTTGCGGCGCACGACCTCGGCCCGCACGTCCGCGGCGAAGCGGTAGCGGTGCGCGGCGGTGCCGGCGGTGCCGGCGGCGTCGGTCGGCCGCAGCGCCGCGTCGTGGTCGCTGACGGCGGCACGCGCGACGGCGCGGGCGTCGGCGACGGTGAGCACCGGGTCGCGCTCGACGGCGTACCGCTGCAGGTAGAGGTCCTCGACGACCTCGTCGCGCAGGTCGGCGACGTCCGGCAGGAGCACCGCGTCGGGGTCGGTGTCCCCGGCGATGCCGAGGGTCGCGAGCATCTGCTGGCAGAACCCGTGGGTCGTCGCGATGGTGGCGCGGTCGAACTCGGCGAGGGCGCGGGTGAGGCGGCGACGCCGGACGTCGAGCTCCGTGTCGTCGACGTCGGCCAGGTGGCGCAGCAGGGCGTCCTCGGACCGCCGGACGGCGGGGTTGCGCAGGGCGCGCTCGGCGCTGACGAGGCGCTCGCGGACGCGGTCGCGCAGCTCGGACGTGGCGGCCCGACCGAACGTGACGAGCATGAGCTCGGACAGCTCGGCGGCGCCCTCGGCGACGTAGCGGGTGGCCAGCGCCGCGATGGTGAAGGTCTTGCCCGTGCCGGCGCTCGCCTCCAGGACGGTGGTGCGCTCCGGTAGCGGCCCGCAGACGTCGAAGACGCGCGGGGCTGCGGTCTGCACGCTCACAGGGTCTCCGTCCGCTCGTGGTCCAGGAGGGGCTGCCACACGCGTCGGGCGAGCACGCCGAGCCGGTGCCCCTCGTCGGGCCACCCGGCCGCCTCTGCCGGGGTCGGTTCGCCCAGGACGGCCCGCAGGGGCGTCCCGTCGCCCCACACGAGGCGGTGGTACGGGTCCGACTGCTCCCCGGGCACCATGCGCGCGTCGGACCAGACGGTGTCGGCGTCGGCGAGCGCCTGGAGCACCTCGTCGCCCCCGTGCCGGGCCCGCGCGTAGGCGCAGGTCGTCGCGACCGGCAGCGGCAGGGGCTCGCGGAGCGCTGCGTCGCGAAGGGCGACGAGCTCGCCCAGCAGGACGCGGGCCGTGGCCGCGTCCGGGGCGGTGAGCGTGGACACGGCCGCGCGGGCGGACGTGCCGGGGCCGCGACCCAGGGTGACGGCCGCCCAGGGCCGGCCCGGCTCTGCTGCGGCGAGGGCGAGGAGCTGCACCCAGGCGCGGAGACGGTGCTTGGCGGCCAGGCGGGAGAACACGGTGCGGACCAGCGTGTCCCCGCGCACCCCCGTCACGGTCCCGGCGAGCTCGCGGTCGGGCAGGGGCACGGTGAGGTCCACCGTCCGGGCGGGCGTGCGCAGGTGGACGCTCGCGGCCTCGACGATCGGCTCGACCCGCTCCTGCACGTCCGTGAGGACCGCGCCGCCGAGCCAGCGCGGTGGTGCGGTGCCACGGCGTGCCTCGGCCTGGACGGCGCGGCGGAGGTCGACCCCGTCGAGCGCGGCGGCCAGGAGCCGGTCGCCGATGTGCCAGCGCTGCAGGCCGTCGAGCTCGAGCGGGACCCGGTCCTCGACCTCCTCGACCTCCCCGGGCAGCGTGACGCCGAGGCGCCGCCGGACGAAGGTCCGGACGGGGTGCTCGAGCGCACGCACCAGGTCGTCGAGGTCCACCGCGTCGGCGTCGGTCGCGGCCGGCAGCGGTGCCGACAGGAAGGGCGCCCGCTCCGGCTCCCCGTCCCGGGCCCGCAGCGCGGCCTCCTGGGTCAGGGCGTCGAAGCTGAACGGCCCGGGAGCGCCCAGGGCGCCGGGGGCGAAGTTGCGCTCGTCGACGGTCTGCAGCGGGTGGCGGACGACGACGTGCTCGCGCACCGGCCGTCCGTCGGGCGCGGTCGCCGCGGCGTCCAGGGCGTCGAGCAGCTCGCTCACCGGGACGGCGGGCGGACGCGCGGCCCCCGTCCGCTCGTCCGCGCCGGTGTGCAGGACGACCAGGTGCTCCCCGGCGGCGGCGACGGCGTCGAGGAAGAGCTGGCGGTCCTCGGCCCGGCGGTCGCGCTCGCCGACGAGCGGGTCGCGCAGCAGGACGTCGTCGCCGTCGGCGCTCGACCCGCGCGGGAAGGCGCCGTCGTCCATCCCGAGCAGGCACACGACGCGGTGCGGGACCGCGCGCATGGGCTCCAGCGAGCAGACGGTCAGCGCGCCCGTGCGGAAGCCGGTCCGCGTCGGCCGCCCGCGCAGGCGCCGGGCCAGGAGCGCCCGCACGTCGTCGAGAGCGAGCGTCGTGCTGCCGTGCTCCTGCGCGGAGCGGCGTGCGTCGTCGAGCACGGTGCGCGCCTGGACGGTCTGCCACGCGTCGGCGGGCGCGACGTCGGCGAGCAGGTCCAGCGCGCGGTCGAGCGCGTCGAACCAGTGGGCCGGCGGGCGGCTCCCGGACAGGTCCGCGAGCACGGCCGTCACGCGGTCGAGCAGCTCGGCCAGCCGTCCGGCGAGGTCGACGTCCGTGGAGTCGACGTCGTCCAACGGCAGTGCGGAACCGACGTACCGCTGCTCCTCCTCGGCCATGGCCGCGCCGAGCAGGATCCGGTCCAGGGCGGTGTCCCAGGTGCCCTGGGCGATGTCCGCGAGGCCGAACCGCTGCCGACGCTCGCGGTTCTCGCCCCAGCGGGCGCCCGCCTCGGCGGCCCAGGAGCGGAGCCGGTCCAGCTCGTCGTCGTCGAAGCCGAAACGCCGGCGGACCGGCTCGCTGCCGGCGAGGTCGAGCACCTGGGAGGCGGTCACCCGGTCGTCGGCGAGCTCGAGCAGGCGGCTGACCAGGGACAGGAGCGGGTTCGTCTGGCGCAGGGAGCGGTCGGCGAGACGGATCCGCAGCGAGCGGCCGGGGTGGACCCACGCCGCGTCGCCGTCGTCGGACGGCAGGTCCGACGGCGCGACGCCGAAGGTCGCGGCGACCAGGGGCGCGAACGCCTCGACGTCGGGACACAGCACGACGACGTCCCGTGGCTCGAGCGTCGGGTCGGCGGCGAAGAGGCCGAGCAGCGCCTCGCGCAGCACCTCGACCTGGCGGGCCCGGCCGTGGCAGGCGTGCACCCGGACCGAGCGGTCGTCCGAGGCCAACGGGTGGCGGGCCCCGTCGGGCTCGTCGCGGCGGAGCCGGTCCTGGAGCGCGCCGAGGAGCGTGGCGAGCTGCGCCCGGGGATCACGCTCATCGAGCCGACGAGCGGCAACACCGGGATCGCGCTCGCCATGATCGCGGCGATCCGTGGGCTCGACATCGAGCTCGTGATGCCCGAGGACGCGACCAAGGAGCGCGTCCAGATGATGC
>NZ_CAMPHH010000133.1 GCF_946885855.1 uncultured Actinotalea sp.
GGGACGGCAGCTTGCGTGACCACCAGCTCGCCGCGTGACCCCGCCCGACGCGACCCCCGTCCCGTCCGCACGCCCCGTCCCGCCGGGAGGGGGCCCGTGCCCCGCACCGGTGATCGGGGTCCTGGCCCTGCAGGGCGACGTCCGTGAGCACCGGGCGGCGCTGGAGGCCAGCGGGGCGCGGACGGTCGCGGTGCGGCGCGAGCGCGAGCTGGCCGAGGTGGACGGCGTGGTCATCCCCGGGGGCGAGTCGACGACGATCGAGAAGCTCCTGCGGACCTTCGACCTCTTCGAGCCGCTGCAGGTGGCGATCCGCGAGGGCCTGCCGGCCTACGGCTCGTGCGCCGGGATGATCCTCCTGGCCGACCGGCTCGCGGGCGCCGCGCCGGGTCAGGCGTCGCTCGGGGGCCTGGACGTCACGGTGCGGCGCAACGCCTTCGGCCGGCAGGTCGACTCCTTCGAGACGGACCTCGTGGTCGAGGGCGTCGCGGACAGCGTCGAGCGGCCGGTCCACGCGGTGTTCATCCGGGCCCCGTGGGTCGAGGAGGCGGGGCCGGCGGTCCAGGTGCTCGCCCGCGTGGGCACCGGGGAGGCCGCCGGTAGGATCGTCGCGGTGCGCGAGCGCGACGTCATGGCGACCTCCTTCCACCCGGAGATCACGGGGGACCTGCGTCTGCATCGCCTGTTCGTCCAGATCGTGTCCGAGCGTGGTTGAGGGGTAGGGGTATATGTCGGGTCACTCCAAGTGGGCCACCACCAAGCACAAGAAGGCCGTCATCGACGCGCGGCGCGGCAAGCTGTTCGCGAAGCTCATCAAGAACATCGAGGTGGCGGCGCGCGTCGGCGGTGGTGACCCGGCGGGCAACCCGACGTTGTACGACGCCATCCAGAAGGCGAAGAAGTCCTCGGTCCCGAACGACAACATCGACCGGGCCGTCAAGCGGGGCTCCGGGGCGGAGGCCGGTGGCGCCGACTACCAGACGATCATGTACGAGGGCTACGGCCCCGGCGGGATCGCCGTCCTCGTCGAGTGCCTCACCGACAACCGCAACCGCGCCGCCTCCGACGTGCGCGTGGCCTTCACCCGCAACGGCGGGGCGATGGCGGACCCCGGCTCCGTCTCCTACCTCTTCTCGCGTCGCGGCGTCGTCGTCGTGCCCAAGAGCGACGGCCTGACGGAGGACGACGTCCTCGCGGCTGTCCTGGACGCCGGGGCGGAGGAGGTCAACGACCTGGGCGAGGCGTTCGAGGTGATGAGCGAGGCGACCGACGTCGTCGCCGTGCGCACCGCCCTGCAGGATGCCGGGATCGACTACGACTCCGCCGAGGCGCAGTTCGTCCCGGCCACGCAGGTCGAGGTCGACGTCGAGGGCGCGCGCAAGATCCTCCGCCTCATCGAGGCCCTGGAGGACAGCGACGACGTCCAGGACGTCTTCGCGAACTTCGATGCCTCCGACGAGGTGATGGCCGAGCTGGAGGTCGAGGACTGACATCGGGGCGTCCCCGCGCGCCGGGCGCGTCGTCGGTCCGTCGGGCCGTGGCGCTGGGAGGATGAACCGGTGCGCGTGCTCGGTGTGGACCCCGGCCTGACCCGCTGCGGCCTGGGTGTCGTGGAGTCGGCACCAGGACGGCGAGTGGGGCTCGTCGAGGTCGGCGTCGCCCGGTCCGACGCCGATGCGGACCCGGCCGAGCGCCTGCTGACGATCGGCGCCGAGGTCGAGCGGTGGCTGGACCGGCACCGCCCGGACGGCGTGGCCGTGGAACGCGTCTTCGCCCAGCACAACGTGCGGACGGTCATGGGCACCGCCCAGGTCTCCGGTGTCGTCATGGTCGCTGCCGCGCGGCGCGGCCTGCCGGTCGTGCTGCACACGCCCAGCGAGGTCAAGGCGGCGGTCACCGGGAACGGCCGGGCACCCAAGGCGCAGGTCCAGCTCATGGTCGCCCGGATCCTCGGGCTGGACGAGCTCCCTTCCCCGGCCGACGCGGCGGATGCCCTCGCGCTCGGCATCTGCCACCTGTGGCGACCCGGCGCGGCGCCCGCAGCGCGGCGCGGCGGGACCGGGTCCGGTGACGCCGCGCCCAGCCGGACCACGGCGTCGGCGACGCCCGCGCAGCGCGCGTGGGCGCTGGCGGAGGCGGCGGCCCGGCGCGGGGGCTGAGGAGTCCCGCGCGGGTCGCGGGGGAGCGGTGCGGCAGCACGGCCAGCGCCCCGACCTTCGACGGTGCGCCGTCGCGGGTGCGACGGGAGCGCCTGCTACGGTGCCGCTCGTACAGGTGTTCGGGCAGGTGCCGGCGCGTGCAGGGCCGGGCCGTCGACGACAGGAGGCAGCGTGATCGCCAGCATCCGGGGACGTGTCCTCGCCGTCCGGCTCGACGCCGCCGTCGTCGAGGTCGGCGGCGTGGGGATGCTCGCGTACGCCACGCCCGCCACGCTGGCGGGTCTGCGCACGGGCGAGGAGGCGCGGCTCGCGACGGCCCTGGTCGTCCGGGAGGACGCGCTGACGCTGTTCGGCTTCGCCGACGACGACGAGCGCGACGTGTTCGAGACGCTGCAGACGGTCAGCGGGGTGGGCCCCCGGCTCGCTCTCGCGATGCTCGCCGTCCACACGCCCGACGCCCTGCGCCGCGCCGTCGCGGGGGAGGACCTCGCCGCCCTCCAACGCGTCCCCGGCATCGGTCGCAAGGGGGCGCAGCGCATCGTGCTGGAGCTCACCGACCGGCTCGGCGCGCCCGTCGCGGCCGACGGCGGCCCAGCCGTCGGGCCGCGGCCGAGCGACCAGCGCGGCCAGGTGATCGAGGCGCTCGTCGGGCTCGGGTGGAACGTCAAGGCCGCCGAGGACGCGGTCACCTCCGTCGTCCCGGCGGACCTGGCGGTGGGCGCCGACGACGTCGCGGGCGTCCTCCGCGGTGCGTTGCGGGTCCTGGGCGGTGGCCGTGGCTGACGCGACCGAGCGGCTGGTCTCCCCGGGCGCCGAGGACGTCGAGCGCGCCGCCGAGGCCGCCCTGCGACCCAAGCGGCTCGAGGAGTTCGTGGGGCAGCGTGTCGTCCGGGACCAGCTCGGACTGGTGCTCGAGGCGGCGCTCGCCCGGGGCCGCGCGCCGGACCACGTGCTGCTGTCGGGCCCTCCGGGCCTGGGAAAGACGACCCTCGCGATGATCATCGCGGCGGAGCTCGGGACGTCGGTGCGCATCACGTCGGGGCCCGCGATCCAGCACGCGGGCGACCTGGCCGCGGTCCTGTCCTCCCTCGAGGAGGGCGAGGTCCTGTTCCTGGACGAGATCCACCGGATCGCCCGCCCTGCGGAGGAGCTGCTGTACGTCGCCATGGAGGACTTCCGGGTCGACGTCGTCGTCGGCAAGGGCGCGGGCGCGAACGCGATCGGGCTGAGCCTCCCGCCCTTCACGGTCGTCGGGGCGACGACACGGGCCGGCCTGCTGCCGGCGCCGCTGCGGGACCGCTTCGGCTTCACGGGCCACCTGGAGTTCTACGAGGACGACGAGCTCGTGCAGGTGCTCGAGCGGTCCGCCGGCCTGCTCGGCGTGGAGCTCCACCGGGCCGCGGCCACCGAGATCGCACGGCGCTCCCGCGGCACGCCCCGCATCGCCAACCGGCTCCTGCGCCGGGTGCGCGACTGGGCGCAGGTACGCGGGGACGGCACGCTCGACCGCGCCGCGGCCCGGGCGGCGCTGGAGGTCTACGAGGTCGACGAGATCGGCCTGGACCGGCTCGACCGCGCGGTGCTGCACGCCCTGTGCGTGCGGTTCGGCGGCGGACCCGTCGGGCTGACCACGCTCGCCGTCGCCGTCGGGGAGGAGCCCGAGACGGTCGAGACCGTCGCGGAGCCGTTCCTTGTCCGGGAGGGCCTCATGGGCCGCACGCCGCGGGGCCGGGTCGCGACCACACGCACGTGGCAGCACCTGCACCTGCGTCCGCCGCCGAGCGCCCCGACGCTCTTCTCCTGACGTCCGTCCGGACGCGGGACGCCGGACGTCGGCAGCGAGCCGGGCACGCATCCCGCAGCCGAGGGGTCAGCTCCGCGGCCGGACGCCGCAGGAGCCGGACGCAGCAGGGGCTGTGCGCTCCCCGCCGGGCTGGTGCCGGGCGCGCCCCGGACGCGCGAACTTCCCGAACCGGCCCGTCGTTAGACTCCCGACGTCCTCCCCCCGACGAAAGAGACCTCATGGAACTCCTCCTGCCCCTCGCCCTCGCCTTCGGCTTCCTCTGGCTGATGACCCGGCGGACGCGGAAGATGCAGAAGGAGGCCTCGGCGTTCCGCGAGACGCTCGCGCCCGGCCAGGACGTCATGACCGGTTCGGGCCTGTTCGGCACCGTGGTCGCGGCCGAGGGGGACCGCATCACCCTCGAGACCTCGCCCGGCGTCACCAGCCAGTGGCTGCGGGCCGCCATCGCGAAGGTCGTCGAGCCGCCGGTCACGGAGGAGGACGAGGAGACGGCCGAGGGCGGCCTCGCCGTCGACGGGCAGGACCGGGTGGACGCCGTGCCGGACGACGCGTCGAGCCTCACCGGGGAGCCCGGCACCCGCGACGACGACGACCGCCGCTGACGACAAGATCCCGGAGACAGCCATGATCGAGGACCAGCTCCTCGCACGGGTCCGCGAGCTCATCCACGACGTCCCCGACTACCCCGAGCCGGGCGTGGTCTTCAAGGACATCACCCCGTTGCTCGCGGACGGGCCGACCTTCCGGGCGGTCGTCGACCACATGGCCGCGACCGCGCCGGGGCCGGTCGACCTCGTCGTCGGCATGGAGGCGCGCGGCTTCATCCTCGGCGCGCCGGTCGCAGCCGCGCTCGGCGCCGGCTTCATCCCGGCCCGCAAGGCGGGCAAGCTGCCGCGGGAGACCGTCACCGGGGCGTACGACCTGGAGTACGGCAGCGCGGTCCTCGAGGTCCACGCCGACACCATCGGCCACGGGGCCCGCGTGCTCGTCGTCGACGACGTGCTGGCCACCGGGGGGACGGCGGCCGCCACCGTGGAGCTCGTCGGACGGACCGGCGGCGAGGTCGTCGGCCTGAGCTTCCTCATGGAGCTCGGCTTCCTGCGCGGGCGCGAGAAGCTCGACGGGCAGCGCCTCGACGTGCTGGTCAGCTACTGAGCGTCCGGCCGGGGTGCCGGGCACGACCGCCCAGGTCCGGCGACTAGACTCGACTGCCTGACGGCCCCGAGCAGACGCGGCAGGGAGGTGGCATGGCGACCGACGACGGCCTGGCACCGGACCGCGCCACGGGGTCCGCGACGTCGCGGACCGCGACCGGCACCGCGGCCACGACGGCCGCCTCAGTGCCACCGGCGACGAGCCGACGCGGGTCGGACTTCGGCGGGATGCGCTCGCGCCTGGCCCGGCTCGGTACGCGCACGTCGACCGCCTCGCCGGCGCTGGAGCCCCTGCTCCTGGCGGTGCGCTCCAACCACCCGCGCGCGGACCTCAGCGTGCTGGAGCGTGCGTATGCGGTGGCGGAGCGCGCCCACCGCGGGCAGCTGCGCAAGTCCGGTGACCCGTACATCACCCACCCCGTCGCCGTCGCGACGATCCTGGCCGACCTGGGCATGACCCCGCCGACGCTCGCCGCGGCCCTGCTGCACGACACGGTCGAGGACACCGAGTACTCGCTGGAGGCGCTGCGGCGGGACTTCGGCGACGAGGTCGCCATGCTCGTCGACGGCGTGACCAAGCTCGACAAGGTCACCTACGGCGCGGCGGCGGAGGCCGAGACGGTCCGCAAGATGGTCGTCGCGATGTCCCGCGACATCCGCGTCCTCGTGATCAAGCTCGCGGATCGCCTCCACAACGCCCGGACCTGGCGCTTCGTGCCGGCCGCCTCAGCGGAGCGCAAGGCGCGGGAGACGCTCGAGATCTACGCCCCGCTCGCCCACCGGCTCGGCATGAACACGATCAAGTGGGAGCTCGAGGACCTCAGCTTCGCGACCCTGTACCCCAAGGTCTACGAGGAGATCGTCCACCTCGTCGCCGAGCGCGCCCCGGCCCGCGACGAGTACCTGTCCGTCGTGCGCGAGCAGGTCACCGCGGACCTCCGGGCGGCCAAGATCAAGGCGACGGTCACGGGCCGGCCGAAGCACTACTACTCGATCTACCAGAAGATGATCGTCCGCGGCCGTGACTTCGGGGACATCTACGACCTGGTCGGCGTGCGGGTCCTCGTGGACTCGGTCCGGGACTGCTACGGCGCCCTCGGGGCGCTGCACGCGCGGTGGAACCCGGTCCCGGGCCGGTTCAAGGACTACATCGCGATGCCCAAGTTCAACATGTACCAGTCACTGCACACGACGGTCATCGGGCCCGGCGGCAAGCCGGTCGAGATCCAGATCCGCACGCACGACATGCACCGCCGCGCGGAGTACGGCGTCGCGGCGCACTGGAAGTACAAGGAGCACGCGAAGCAGCAGGCCGCCGCTGCCGCCGATGGTGCCGCGGACATGGCGTGGCTGCGCCAGCTCGTCGACTGGCAGCGCGAGACGGCGGACCCGGCGGAGTTCCTGGAGTCGCTGCGGTTCGAGATCGGCGGCGCCGAGGTCTTCGTCTTCACACCCAAGGGTGAGGCGATCGCGCTGCCCGCCGGCTCCACCCCGGTCGACTTCGCCTACGCGGTCCACACCGAGGTGGGGCACCGCACGATGGGCGCGCGGGTCAACGGCCGCCTCGTCCCGCTCGACAGCGCGCTCGACAACGGTGACGTCGTCGAGGTCCTCACCTCCAGGTCGGAGACCGCCGGCCCCAGCCGGGACTGGATGACCTTCGTCAAGAGCCCCCGGGCGCGGAACAAGATCCGGCAGTGGTTCTCCAAGGAGCGCCGCGAGGAGGCGATCGAGCACGGCAAGGACGCCATCGCGAAGGCGATGCGCAAGCAGAACCTGCCGATCCAGCGGCTCCTGACGCACGACGCGCTCGTCGTCCTCGCCAACGAGATGCGCTACGCCGACGTGTCCGCCCTGTACGCCGCCGTCGGCGAGGGCCAGGTCTCCGCGGCGACCGTCGTGCAGAAGCTCGTGCACGCCATGGGCGGGGAGCAGGGCAACGAGGAGGACGCGGCCGAGGTGGCCCGTCCGGGCGCCAAGACGTCCCGCCGGCTGCGGGCCGGGGACGCCGGGGTCGTGGTCAAGGGCGTCAGCGACGTCTGGGCGAAGCTCGCCAAGTGCTGCACGCCGGTCCCGGGCGACGACATCATCGGCTTCGTGACGCGCGGGCTCGGCGTCTCGGTGCACCGCACCGACTGCGACAACGTCGTCGCGCTGCGGGAGCAGCCCGAGCGGATCGTCGAGGTCGAGTGGGACGTCGGCGCGAGCAGCCTCTTCCTCGTCCAGATCCAGGTGGAGGCGCTGGACCGGAGCCGGCTGCTGTCGGACGTGACGCGCGTCCTGTCGGACCACCACGTGAACATCCTGTCGGCGAGCGTGTCGACGTCCCGGGACCGCGTGGCCCTGTCCCGGTTCGTCTTCGAGATGGCCGAGCCCGCCCACCTCAGCTCGGTGCTGTCCGCCGTGCGCAAGGTCGACGGGGTCTTCGACGTGTACCGGATCACCGGGACGCGAGCCGCCGAGGCGCCCAGCTTCCACTGACGCCCCGGCGGGGCCGGCAGTCGTCCTGGCACCACGTCTCTCCGGACGCGGCAACCATCCTGACGGCCACGGGCCGCACCCTCCGGGGTGCGGCCGTGGCCGTCAGAGCACGCCCGGGGTCAGCCGCGCGCCTCCTGCGCGGCCCGCTCGACCTGCTCCAGCCAGGCGCGACGGGCGTCGAGCGCGGCCTGCGCCTCGGCGACCTTGCGGGCGTCACCGGTCGCCTTGGCCGCGTCGAGGTCGGCCTCCAGCGCCGCGATCGCGGCGTGGAGCTGCGCGGCAGCGCCCTCGGCGCGGGCGCGCGTCTCCGGGTTGGTCCGTCGCCACTGCGCCTGGTCTGCGTCCCGGACGGCCTGCTCGACCGCACGGAGCCGACCCTCGACGCGCTGGACGTCCCCGCGGGGCACCTTGCCGGCCCGCTCCCACCGGTCCTGGAGGTCCCGCAGCGCGGCCTTGGCCGCAGCCAGGTCCGTCACCGGCACGAGCCGCTCGGCCTCCTCCAGGAGCGCGAGCTTGACCTCGAGGTTCGCCGAGAACTCCGCGTCCGTCTGGCGCTGGCTGGCGTCACGGGCGGCGAAGAAGACGTCCTGGGCCCCGCGGAACCGGGCCCACAGGGCGTCGTCGTCCTTGCGGCTCGCGCGACCGGCCGCCTTCCACTGCGTCATGAGGTCGCGGTAGGCGGCGGAGGTGGCGCCCCAGTCGGTGCTGGAGGACAGTCGCTCCGCCTCGGCCACGAGGGCCTCCTTCGCGGCCTTGGCGCCGGCGTTGCGCTTCTCGAGCTCGGAGAACCAGCGACGCCGCTCGCGGTCGAACGCCGAGCGGGCGTGGCTGAAGCGCTTCCAGAGGCTGTCCTCCGTGCCCCGGTCCAGCCGCGGCCCGTGGCGCTGCGCCTCCTTCCAGCGGTCCAGCAGCGTGCGCAGCTGCTCACCGGCCGGGCGCCACTGCATGCGCTCGGGGTCGGTCGCGGCGATCTTCTCGGCGGCCTCCACGATGGCGGTGCGCTCGGCCATGGCCGCCTCGCGCGCGGCCGCACGCTCGGCCTCGGCGGCGGCGCGCCGCTCGGCCGCCACCGCGCGCAGCCCCTCGAGCCGCTCGCGCAGCGCCCCCAGGTCACCGACGGCGGCCGGCTCGGTCAGCTCCTCGCCGAGGTGGGTGAGCGTCGTGTCGATCTCCTTGACCGACAGGTCGGTCGCGGCGAGGCGGGCCTCGAAGAGGACCACCTTGGCGTGCAGGTCCGCGTAGCGACGGACGTAGAACGCCAGCGCCTCGGTCGGGTCGGCGTCGGGGTACTGACCGACGACGCGCTCGCCGGCCTCCTCGCGCACCCACACCGTGCCGTCGTCGTCGACCCGGCCCCCGCGGTCCGCCTCCGCGGTCTCTGCGGGGGTGAGGGCGGGTGGGACGGGTGCGGTCGGTGCGCTCACCGCCGGCGCGACCGCGGCGGGGGTGGGTGCGACGGGGCGCAGTGACTCGATCAGTCGCTGACGGTCGGCCTCGTTGAAGCGACGGCCGGCGCGACCTCCGAAGTCGATGCCGAGACCGAGATCCGCGGCGCGCTTCTGGATGGTCTTGCGGTGGACCTTGAACTCGGCGGCCAGGTCGCCGGTCGCGTATCGGTACTCATCGACGGCGGTCACGACGCCTTCC
>NZ_CAMPHH010000134.1 GCF_946885855.1 uncultured Actinotalea sp.
CACGGCCGGGCCGACGGTCGTCGAGCTGCCGCTGGACCTGCCCGGGCGCCTCGTCGGCGTGCCGTACACGCCGGAGGAGGTCACGCAGACGCTCACCGCCATCGGCTGCGCCGTCGAGGTCACCGGGTCGACGGCCCGGGTGACCGTCCCGAGCTGGCGGCCGGACCTCCTCGTGCCGGTCGACCTCGTCGAGGAGGTCGCGCGCCTGCGCGGTTACGACGCGATCCCGTCGGTCGTGCCCCAGGCCCCCGCGGGCCGCGGGCTCAGCACCGCCCAGACGGCCCGGCGGGTCGTCGCGGACGCCCTGGCGGCGGCCGGTTTCGTCGAGGTGCTCAGCTACCCGTTCGTGGGCGCGCACCAGCACGACGCCCTCGGGCTGCCCGCCGACGACCCGCGGCGGCACGCGGCACGGCTGCTCAACCCGCTGTCCGACGAGCAACCGGAGATGCGCACGCACCTGCTGGTCACGCTGCTGGAGACGGTCCGGCGCAACGTGGGGCGCGGGCTCACCGACCTGGCGCTGGTGGAGACGGGGCTCGTGACGCGACCGCTGCCGGGGGCGCCGGCGGCGCCCCAGCTGCCCGGCGGGGTGCTGCCCGATGCGGCGGCGCTCGCGGCCCTCGACGCCGCGGTGCCCCCGCAGCCCCGGCACGTCGCCGGCGTCCTCGCCGGTCTGCGGGAGCCCGCCGGGTGGTGGGGGCCGGGCCGGCGCGCCGACCACACCGACGCGATCGAGGCGGCCCTCCTCGTGGGTCGCACGGTCGGGGTCCCTCTCACCGTGGCGCCCGGCGCCGTGGCGCCGTGGCACCCCGGCCGGACCGCGGAGGTGCGGCTGCCCGACGGGACGGTGGTGGGTCACGCCGGAGAGCTGCACCCGCGCGTCGTCGGGGCGCTGGACCTCCCGGTCCGGACGGTCGCCTTCGAGCTCGACCTCGACGCGGTGCTCGCGGCGGCGCCGGCCGAGCCCGTGCAGGCCCTGCCGGTCTCGACGTTCCCGCCCGCGAAGGAGGACATCGCCCTGGTGGTCACCGAGGAGGTGCCGGTCGGCGAGCTGTACGAGGCGGTCCGCGTGGGCGCGGCCGCCTCGCAGGCGGGCGACCTGGTCGAGGAGCTGCGCGTCTTCGACGTCTACCGGGGCGCACCGGTAGCCCAGGGGCACAAGTCCGTGGCGTTCTCGCTGCGTCTCCGTGCGGCCGACCGCACCCTGACGTCGGCCGAGGCGGCTGCGGTGCGCGAGGCCGCGGTCGCCGAGGCCCACCGGCGGCACGGGGCGACGCTGCGCGCCTGAGGTAGGGCTCCGTCCGAGGTGTTGGGCGGCGTGCCTGCGCTCAGCGCGGCGGCGCGGGGACGAGGAGGTCGCGGGCGGGTGCCGCGAGCAGGGCCACCTCGACCGTGCCGCCGCTCGTGCGTTGCGTGCCGACCTGCACGAAGCCGAGCCGCCGGTGGAAGGCGAGGGACGCGGGGTTCGGCGGGTCGAGGTTGACCTCGCACGTCACCTCCGTGAGGCCGAGCCCGACGGCGTGGTGGGCCGTGGCGGCGTAGAGCGCCCGGCCCAGGCCCCGGCCGTGGGCCGGCGGGGCCACGACGACGCGGTCGACGTAGAGCGATCCCGGGCGGTGCGCGCTGAACCAGCGGTAGTTCTCGCTGGCGTAGTCGGCACCGGGCGCGAGCCCGAGGAGGAAGCCGAGCGGACCGTCGCCGTCGTCCGCGACGAGGGCGACGGTGCACCGCGGGGCGTGCGCGGCGAGGCCGTCCGTCCCGAGGGTGTTGACCGCCGGGACCGCGGCGTCGTTGAGCGCAGCGAGGAGCGGCACGTCGTCGGGGTGGAGGCTGCGGATCACGTCGCCGATGGTCGCACGGGTCCGGGCACCGGGACCGTCGAGCCGCACGGGCTTCACGCACCGGGGTCGTGCGAGGGCGTCGCGGCGCCGCCCGGGGCGTTCAGGGCAGCAGCAGGACCTTGCCCGTGGTGCGTCGGCCCTCGAGCGCGCGGTGCGCGTCGGCGGCCTCGGACAGGGGGAACCGCTCGCCGACGCGGACGCGCAGCCCGCCGTCGGCGACCCGGCCCAGCACCTCCCCGGCGCGGCCGAGCAGCTCCGCCCGGTCGGCGATGTGGTGGGCGAGGAACGGGCGGGCGAGGAACACCGAGCCCGCCGTCATGAGCCGCAGCGGGTCCACCGGGGGGACGGGGCCGGACGAGGCGCCGAAGAGCGCGAGTCCGCCGCGCGGTCGCAGGCTCGCCAGGGAGGCGTCGAAGGTGGTGCGCCCGACGCCGTCGAACACCGTGTGCGCCCCGCCGTCCGTGAGCCCGCGCACCAGGGGCGGGAGCTCGGCGGTGAGGTCGGCGAGCGCGTCGTACCGGATGACCTCCGCCGCCCCGGCATCCCGGGACAGCTCCTCCTTCTGCGCGGTCGAGACGGTCGTGAGCACCCGGCCCCCGCGGGCGGCCGCGAGCTGGGTGAGCAGCAGGCCGGTGCCCCCCGCGCCCGCGTGCACGAGCACCTGGTGACCGGCCGCGACGGGGAACGTCGAGGCGACGAGGTACTGCGCCGTCATCCCCTGCAGGAGCACGGCGGCCGCGACGTCCGCGGGGACGGCGTCGGGCAGGGGGACGAGCGCGTCGGCGTCGACCACGGCGAGCTCGGCGTAGGAGCCGTCGCTCCCGGAGACCCACCCCACGCGGTCCCCGGCCCGGACGCCGGTGACCCCCGCACCGACCTCGAGCACGCGGCCCGCCCCCTCGGAGCCGACGACGTGCGGGAACGGCATGGGGTAGCGACCCTCGCGGCGGTACGTGTCCACGAAGTTGACCCCCGCGGCCTCGACGGCGACGACGACGCGGCCGGGGGCGGCGGTCGGTGGCGGCAGCTCCTGGACGGCGAGGACCTCGGGTCCTCCGGGTGTGGTGGCGAGCACGGCGCGCATGCCTGAGGGTAGGCAGGCGGGGTGGTCCGCGACCACCGGCCCGACGTGGCGCGCCACCCGACCGCTGCGCCGATCGATGCACACCCATGTATAGTCATGCACCATGACGGTGCGGGTGGCGGTGTCCGGGGCCAGTGGCTACGCCGGGGGTGAGGTTCTCCGGCTCCTGGCTGCGCACCCCGAGGTCGAGATCGGTGCCGTGACGGCCCACTCCTCGGCCGGTGAGGTCCTGGGTGCCCACCAGCCCCACCTGCGCTCCCTCGCCGACCGGGTCCTCGAGCCGACCACGACGCAGACGCTCGCCGGGCACGACGTCGTCGTCCTCGCCCTGCCGCACGGCGCGTCCGGCGCCGTCGCCGCGGAGCTCGGCGACGACGTCCTGGTCCTCGACTGCGGCGCGGACCACCGCCTGGCCGACGCCGCCGCCTGGGACGCCTTCTACGGCACGCCGCACGCCGGTACCTGGCCCTACGGCCTGCCGGAGCTGGTCCTCGACCACGGTGAGCGCCGGCAGCGCGACCTGCTCGCCCGCGTCCGCCGCGTCGCGGTCCCGGGCTGCAACGTCACGGCCGTGACGCTGGGCATCCAGCCCGGCGTCGCCGCCGGCGTCGTCGAGGCGACGGACCTGGTCGCGGTGCTCGCGGTCGGCTACTCCGGCGCCGGCAAGGCCGCGAAGCCGCACCTCCTGGCCGCGGAGGGGCTCGGCGCCGCGGTGCCGTACGCCGTCGGCGGGACGCACCGGCACATCCCCGAGATCGAGCAGAACCTCCGCGCGGTCGGAGCGGCGGAGGTCTCGCTGTCGTTCACCCCGACCCTGGTGCCGATGGCCCGCGGCATCCTCGCGACGACGACGGCGCGTCTCGCGCCGGGTGCGGACGCGGCGGCCGTGCGCAGCGCGTGGGAGGACACCTACGCCGGCGAGCCGTTCGTCCAGGTGCTCCCCGAGGGCCAGTGGCCCACGACCGCGGCGACCGTCGGCGCGAACACCGCGCTCGTCCAGGTCGCGGTCGACGAGCGCGCCGGGCGCGTCGTGACGGTGACCGCCCTGGACAACCTCGTCAAGGGCACCGCCGGCGCTGCGGTGCAGTCCATGAACCTCGCCCTCGGCCTGCCGGAGACCACCGGCCTGCCCGTCGAAGGAGTCGCCCCGTGAGCGTGACCGCCCCCCAGGGCTTCCGTGCGGCCGGCGTCGCCGCGGGCCTGAAGAGCTCGGGCGCCCCCGACGTCGCCCTCGTCGTCAACGACGGTCCCATGCAGGCGGCCGCCGCCGTCTTCACGACGAACCGCGTCCAGGCGGCCCCGGTCCTGTGGTCGCGGCAGGCCGTCGCCGACGGCGTCGCGCACGCCGTGGTCCTCAACTCCGGCGGCGCCAACGCGTGCACCGGCCCCGAGGGCTTCGCCGACACGCACCGGACCGCCGAGCACGTGGCGGCCGTCCTCGGGTGCTCGGCCGGGGACGTCGTCGTCTGCTCGACCGGCCTCATCGGGGAGCGCCTGCCCCTGGACCGGCTGATCGCCGGTGTCGACACCGCGGCCGGGGCGCTCGCGACCGACGGGGGACCGGCCGCCGCGACCGCGATCATGACGACGGACACCGTGCCCAAGACGGTCGTCGTCGAGCGGGACGGCTGGAGCGTCGGCGGGATGGCCAAGGGGGCCGGGATGCTGGCGCCGGGCCTGGCCACGATGCTGTCGGTGCTCACCACGGACGCCGAGGCCGCCGCGGAGGACCTGGACGCCGCCCTCCGGGAGGCCGTCCGCACGACGTTCGACCGGGTCGACTCCGACGGCTGCATGTCCACCAACGACACGGTCGTCCTGCTCGCCTCGGGCGCCTCGGGCCGCGCGGTGCCGCGCGCGGAGCTCACGGAGGCGGTGCGGGAGGCCTGCGCGGTCCTCGCCCGCGGTCTCGTCGCCGACGCGGAGGGGGCCAGCCACGACGTCGCGGTCACCGTCCTCGGCGCCACCGACGAGGACGCCGCCGTCGCCGTCGCGCGCGCGGTGACGCGGTCCAACCTCTTCAAGGCCGCCGTGTTCGGCAACGACCCGAACTGGGGCCGGATCCTCTCGGCCGCCGGCACCGTCCCGGTCGAGGTCGCGCCGTTCGAGGCCGACCGGGTCGACGTGACGATCAACGGCGTGCAGGTGTGCCGGGCCGGAGGGGTCGGCGAGGACCGGTCCCTGGTCGACCTGGCGGCGTCCCGCGAGGTCCGCGTCGAGGTCGACCTGCACGCCGGCGACGCCGAGGCGACCGTCTGGACCAACGACCTCACGCACGACTACGTCCACGAGAACAGCGCGTACTCCACATGAGCCACCACCCGCCCTCGCCGGCCGACGACGCGTTCGACACCGGCGCCCACCTGCGACCCGACCAGAAGGCCGAGGTCCTCATCGAGGCGCTGCCGTGGCTCGAGCGCTTCCGCGGCGCGCTGTTCGTCGTCAAGTACGGCGGCAACGCCATGGTCGACGAGGACCTCAAGCGCGCCTTCGCGCAGGACATGGTCTTCCTGCGGCTGTGCGGCCTGCACCCCGTCGTCGTGCACGGCGGCGGCCCGCAGATCTCCTCGATGCTGGACCGCCTCGGCATCGCCAGCGAGTTCCGCGGCGGGCTGCGGGTGACCACGCCCGAGAGCATGGACGTCGTCCGGATGGTCCTGACCGGACAGGTCTCCCGCGAGCTCGTCGGCCTCATCAACGCCCACGGGGCGTTCGCCGTGGGCATGTCGGGGGAGGACGCCGGCCTGCTCCGGGCGCGGCGCCGCACCGCAGTCGTGGACGGCGAGCCGATCGACGTCGGCCAGGTCGGGGACGTCGTCGAGGTCGACCCGACGGCCGTCCGGGACCTGCTGGACGCCGGGCGCATCCCGGTCATCAGCACGGTCGCGCCCGACGTCGACGACCCGACCCAGGTGCTCAACGTCAACGCTGACACGGCGGCGGCGGCGCTCGCGGTCGCCCTCGGTGCCCGCAAGCTCATCGTGCTCACCGACGTCGAGGGCCTCTACACGGACTGGCCGGACCGCTCCTCGCTCGCCCGGAGGATCGGCGCGACGCGCCTGGCCGAGCTCCTGCCGCGGCTGGAGTCCGGCATGGTCCCGAAGATGGAGGCGTGCCTGCGGGCGGTCACCGGCGGCGTGCCCGCTGCGCACGTCGTGGACGGCCGGCAGGCGCACTCCGTCCTCGTCGAGGTCTTCACCGAGGAGGGGGTCGGCACCATGGTCCTGCCGGACCGCGACGCCCCGGACGGGGGTGCGGCATGATCCCCGACGGCCAGGCGCCCGCGGGCGTCCCGCTGCCCCCCGAGGTGGCGGCGGCCCTGCCGACGGCCCTGACGGATGCGACCTCGGGCGTGGCCTGGGGCGAGCGGTACGGCCACGCCCTCATGAACACCTTCGGGCCCCCGCGGCGCGTCCTGGTGCGCGGCGAGGGCCCGTACGTCTGGGACGCCGACGGCACCCGGTACCTCGACCTGCTCGGCGGGATCGCGGTCAACGCCCTCGGCCACGCCCACCCGACGCTGACGGCCGCGATCTGCGCGCAGCTCGGGACGCTCGGCCACGTCTCCAACTTCTTCGCCACGCCCACCCAGGTGGCGCTCGCCGAGGCCCTGCTGCAGCTCAGCGGCGCGGCGGAGGTGCCCGGCTCACGCGTCTTCCTCGCGAACTCCGGGACCGAGGCGAACGAGGCGGCGTTCAAGATGGCCCGCCGCACCGGTCGGCCGCGGGTCCTCGCCCTCGAGGGCGGGTTCCACGGCCGGTCCATGGGCGCGCTCGCACTGACCCACAAGCCCGCCTACCGCGCCCCGTTCGAGCCGCTGCCCGGCGGCGTCGAGTTCCTGCCGTTCGGCGACGTCGCTGCGATCGAGGCCGCGATGGCCGACGACGTCGCCGCGCTGGTCGTCGAGGTCGTCCAGGGCGAGGCGGGCGTCCGCCCCCTTCCGCCCGGCTACCTCGCGCACGCCCGCCGGCTCACCGAGCAGCACGGCGCCCTCCTCGTCGTCGACGAGGTGCAGACCGGCGTCGGGCGGACCGGCCACTGGTTCGCCCACCACGACCCCGACCTCGGCGGGGGCGTCCGCCCGGACGTCATGACGCTCGCCAAGGGTCTGGGCGGCGGCTTCCCGGTGGGGGCGGTCGTCGCGTACGGCGAGCGGGCCGCCACGCTGCTGGGTCCCGGTCACCACGGGACGACCTTCGGCGGGAACCCGGTCGCGGCCGCGGCCGCGCTGGCGACGCTCGGCGTCATCGAGCGCGACGGCCTGCTCGCGCGGGTCCGCGAGGTCGGTGCGCGCCTCGTCGCCGAGCTGCGCGGCGTCCCCGCCGTGACGGACGTGCGGGCGGCGGGGCTGCTCGTCGCGGTCGAGCTGGGCTCCGAGATCTCGGCCGAGGTGGCCCAGCAGGCGCTCGAGGCCGGGTTCGTCGTCAACCCCGTCACGCCGACGGCGCTGCGGCTCGCCCCGCCTCTCGTGCTCACCTGGGAGCAGGTGAGCCCGTTCGTCGACTTCCTGCGGACCCTGCCCGCAGCGGCTCGGTCCGCGGACCAGCCTGAGCAGCAGCCCGCACCGACCCGGACGGAGGAGGCATGACCCGCCACTTCCTGCGCGACGACGACCTCGGCCCCGCCGAGCAGCGGGAGGTCCTCGACCTGGCGCTGCGGCTCAAGGCCGACCGCTTCGCCGCGCGCCCCCTCGCGGGCCCGCGTGCCGTCGCGATCCTCTTCGACAAGCCGACCCTGCGGACGCAGCTGTCCTTCACCGTGGGCGTCGCCGAGCTCGGCGGCCACCCGATGGTGGTCGACGGCAACCTCGCTCAGATCGGCGTCCGCGAGTCCGTGGCGGACACGGCCGGCGTCCTCGGCCGGCAGGTGGCCGCCGTCGTCTGGCGCACGTTCGACCAGGCGCGCCTCGAGACCATGGCGCGGCACGCGGGCGTGCCCGTCGTCAACGCCCTCACGGACCAGTTCCACCCCTGCCAGGGGCTCGCGGACCTGCTGACGATCGCCGAGCACGCGGGCGGGCTGGACGCGCTGCCGGGCCGGACCCTCGCGTACGTCGGCGACGGCGCGAACAACATGGCGCACTCCTACCTCCTGGGCGGGGCCACGGCGGGCCTGCACGTCCGGATCGGCACGCCGGCGAGCCGGCGGCCCGACCCCGACGTCGTGGACCGCGCCGCGGCCATCGCCGCCGCCACCGGCGGCTCCGTCACCGTCGTGGACGACGCCGCCGCCGCCGTCTCCGGTGCGCACGCCGTGGCGACCGACACGTGGGTCTCCATGGGCGACGCGACGACGGCCGCGGAGGCGGAGGAGCTGTTCGGGCCGTTCCGGCTCGACGCCGCGCTGCTCGACCGCGCCGAGCCGGACGCCGTCGCGCTGCACTGCATGCCGGCGTACCGCGGCAAGGAGATCAGCGCCGACGTCATCGACGGCCCGCGGTCCGTCGTCTTCGACGAGGCGGAGAACCGCCTGCACGTGCAGAAGGCCGTGCTCGCCTGGCTGCTGGAGCGGTCATGAGCGCGACCGAGGCCACCGGGGTCCCGGCCACGAAGGCGGCCCGGCACGCCCTCGTCGCGCGGCTCCTCGCGCGCACCACGGTGCGCTCCCAGGGCGAGCTCGCCGCGGCGCTGGCCCGGGAGGGCGTGCACGTGACGCAGGCGACCCTCTCGCGCGACCTCGTCGAGCTGCGCGCGGTCCGCATCCGCACCGTCGACGGCACGCTCGCGTACGCACTGCCGGGTGAGGGCGGCGACCGCACCCCGCACACCGGTCAGGACGTCGAGCAGCTCGCGGCGCGGCTCGCCCGCCTGTGCGCCGAGCTCCTCGTCACCGCCGAGGCGTCCGGGAACCTCGTCGTGCTGCGCACGCCGCCCGGGGCCGCCCAGTTCCTGGCCTCGGCGATCGACCACTCCGTCCTGCCGTCGGTGATGGGCACCATCGCCGGCGACGACACGGTGCTCGTCATCTCCCGCGAGGTCGACGGGGGCGACGCCGTCGCGCGCCGCTTCCTGGAGCTCGCCGGCGACGGCGGCTGACCCGCCGCGCACCACCGCACCACCCGCTCGACACCCCCCGCACCCACCCACCACTCTTCCGCTATGCCGCCTACGGGATGGCGGCGCTGCTCTACATCCTGGCGATCACCTCGCTGGCCCTGATCCGCGCCAACTGCCGGCCCGAGCCGCACGGCGGCTCGCGCTGGGAGATGATGAAGGAGGGGCTGGCCTACGTCTGGACCAAGAAGATCGTCTTCGGGGCCATCTCGCTGGACCTGTTCGCGGTGCTGTTCGGTGGCGCCACGGCGCTGCTGC
>NZ_CAMPHH010000135.1 GCF_946885855.1 uncultured Actinotalea sp.
GCTGTGGCTGCGCCGTGACCTGCGGCTCCACGACCACCCCGCGCTCGTCGAGGCCGCCGCCGACGGCCCGGTGCTGCCGCTGTTCGTCGCGGACCCGGCCCTGCTGGCGTCGTCGGGGGCGCCCCGGCTCGCTGCGCTGCACGACGCGCTGACCGCGCTGCGTGCGACGTACGACGACGCCCTCGTCGTCCGGACGGGCCGGCCGGAGGAGGTGCTGCCCGCCGTCGTCCGCGAGGTCGGGGCGAGCGCCGTGCACGTCACCGCCGAGCCGACCCCCTACGGCCGCCGCCGGGACGCGCGGGTCGCGCGCGCGCTCGACGCGCTGGGCGACGGGGTGCCGCTGGACGAGACCGGCAGCCCCTACGCCGTGACGCCGGGACGGGTGCTCAAGGACAGCGGCGAGCCGTACCAGGTGTTCACGCCGTTCTCGAAGGCGTGGCGGCAGCACGGTTGGCGCCGGCCGGCGGAGGTCCCGCGCGACCTGCGCTGGCTGCGGGGCGTCGAGGGCGAACCGATCCCGGGGTCGGACGCCGCGGCCGCCGTCGGGCACCTGGACCTGCCCGAGGTGAGCGAGGCCGCGGCCCTGGAGCGCTGGCACGACTTCCTCGAGGACGACCTGGAGCGCTACGCCGAGGACCGCAACCGCCCGGACCTGCGGGCGACGTCGGAGCTGTCCGTGCACCTCAAGTACGGCACGATCCACCCCCGGACGCTGCTCGCCGACGTCGCCGCGCACCCGGCCGCGCAGAGCAAGGGCGCGCAGCACTTCGTCTCCGAGCTGGCGTGGCGAGAGTTCTACGCGGACGTGCTGTGGCACCACCCGCGGTCGGCGTGGGCGGACCTCAAGCCGGGGCTGAGCTCCATCGCGTACGAGGACCCCGACGGCGGCGCGGCCGAGCGCTTCGCGGCCTGGTGCGAGGGGCGCACGGGCTACCCGTTCGTCGACGCGGGGATGCGGCAGCTGCACCGCGAGGGCTGGATCCACAACCGGGTGCGGATGGTCGTGGCGAGCTTCCTCGTCAAGGACCTGCACATCTGGTGGCCGCACGGCGCGCGGTACTTCATGGCACACCTGCGCGACGGTGACATCGCCTCCAACAGCCACGGGTGGCAGTGGGTCGCGGGCACCGGCACGGATGCGGCGCCGTACTTCCGGGTGTTCAACCCCGTCGCGCAGGGCGTGCGGTTCGACCCGAGCGGGGACTACGTGCGGCGGTACGTGCCGGAGCTGGCGCACGTCGCGGGGGCCGCGGTGCACGAGCCGTGGCGGGTGCTCGACGGCCTGGAGCACGGCTACCCGGAGCGCGTCGTCGACCACCACGCCGAGCGCGACGAGGCCCTCCGCCGCTACGAGGCCGCCCGCGCCTGACCGGCACCACTCCCCGGCCTGCTGAGGCGCGGCTGACGACGTCGGTCGGTCGGGGTGCGCGGCGCCGTCGGTGGGCTGAGGGTGGGCGGCATGACCGAGAGCAGCGACCGTGACGACGTCCGCCGGGAGTTCCACGAGGTGGTGAACCTGCCGCCCGCGGAGCTCGACCGCTGGCTCGACACGGAGGAGTCCCGCAGCGTCGGGCAGAAGGACGGCGACGGCGAGAGCACGGGGCACGCGTCCGGGCGACGCATCGTCGAGCTGCTGCGCACGAAGAAGGACGACCTCACCGACGACGACGTCGCGCACATGCGCAAGGTCGTCGGCTACGTCCACCGCCACCGCGCCCAGCGTCCCGACGGCTCGGCCGAGGACCTGCGCGACACCCCGTGGCGCTGGTCCCTCATGAACTGGGGCCACGACCCCCTGGCGTGAGCGGAGTCGGGTCAGCGGTCCTTCAGCGCGGCCAGCGGCGAGCGCAGCGGCACCAGGGTGGCGAGCAGGGCACCGGCGGTCGCGACGCTCACCGCCATCCCGACGGCGCGCAGCAGGTGGGGCCACAGGACGTCGGCGGGCGTCCCGGACCCGGCGAGGACCACGACAGCGACACCGACGGCAAGGACGGACGCGCCCCCGATGTGCAGGAGCCACTCGACGAGACGGATGATCGCGCGCGTCCCCGCCGTCGCGCCGAGGGTCGCGTAGAGACCGTCCTGGCTGCGTCGCAACCAGCGGACCAGTGCCCAGAGCAGGCCGGCGACCGCGCCCACCACCCAGGGCGCGTGACGGAGTCCGCGCTCCTCGTACTCCGTGACGTAGTCACGGACGAAGGGACCGCTCGACAGCCGATCGACGACGACGGCGGGCCGCCCGTCCTGCTGCAGCACCGCGGGCAACGCTTCCCGGAGACCGTCGACGTGCCCCGGCCCTGCTCGGACGAAGCAGGCGTCAGCGGTCCCGAGCGCCGCGACGGGCACCAACAGGCCCGTGCTGCGTTCCTCGCCCAGGAGAGCGAGGTCGGTGACGGCGCCGACGGGCACCTCGAGCGGGCCGGACCAGGTCGCACCGGCGCCGACCGCGCCCCCGGGGGAGGCCGGCGGGTCGGTGACGGCCGATGCGCCGCGGGGCGCGAGGACCACCCGGTCACCCGCCGACACGCCCAGCGCCTGCGCAGGCGTCGGTGCCAGAACGGCACCGGGAGGCACCTGCAGGAGCCCCGCCACGCCCTCCGTCACGGTGACCAGCGGCAGCGCAGCTCCCGGTGCGCTCACCAGGGACGCCGGCGCGCGCTCCCGGCTGGCGGACCCGGCGGCGACGACACCGTCCAGCGCTCGGAGGCGTTCACATGCCAGGCGCGGCACACCGCCGTCGTCGTTGGAGGCGACGAGAACCCGTCCACCGGCGGCGAGCCACGCCTCCTCGTCGGCGGCCAGGCCGGCGACCGTCCGGACGTCCGCGATCGCGGCCACAGCCAGCAGACCGGTGAGGACGGAGCCCAGAGCGAGCGTGAACAATCGGCCCGCCGCCCAGCTCCGCACGCCCTCGCCGACGGCAACCCGTCCAAGCCACGCCGCCGTCGCGCCGCTGCGCGGTCCACCGCGGTCCCGCGTTCCCGACGGCTCGGCGCTCACGCCAGCTCCAGACGGCCGGCCGACAGGCGGTAGGTCCGGTCGCACCGGGCCGCGACGGCAGGGTCGTGCGTCACAACGACGAGGACCTTGTCGACCGTCGCCGCCAGGAGCGCCTCGACCACGACAGCGCTGGTCGCCTGGTCCAGCTGGCCCGTCGGCTCGTCCGCGAGAACGACGGGACGATCGCTCACGAGGGCACGAGCGATCACCGTGCGCTGGACCTCGCCGCCGGAGAGTCGTCGAACCTTGCGGGTCTCGTAGCCCGCCAGTCCGACCGCGGCGAGCGCGGGGCCGACCGCTGCGACGGCCTCCGCTCGGGCACGGCCGTCCCCGAAAGCACCCAGGGCGACGTTGTCCAGCACGGTGCGGTCAGGAAGGACGTTGACCGTCTGCAGGACCCACGAGGTGAGGGGCTCGACAGAACGGGTGACCCCGTCGTCCTCGGTGACCCGGACCGTACCGGCGCGTGGCCGTAGGAGACCCCCCGCGACGGACAGGAACGTCGTCTTCCCGGAACCGGACGGCCCGACGACGGCGATGCTCTCACCGCGTCGGACCTCCAGCGACACCCCGTCCAGCAGCACGACGTCGGCCGCGTAGCCATGGGTGACGGCGTCCAGCGTCAATCGCACGTCGGCGCATCCATCACGGCGAAGGGGTTCGCGAGCACGGCGTCGACAGAGGCTCCCGGATCGAGGTCCACGGAGGCGAGCCCACCACCGACCGGCCGCACGGGGACCGGGCGCGACTCCGTGTCCACGAAGACGCAGGTCGCACCGGAGGGGTCCGCGACCACGGCGGAGGCAGGCACCACGAGCACGGCGTCCGGGTCCGCTGTCGTGACGGTCCCGATCCCCTCGGCGACCGGGCCGAGCGCAGCGGCGAGCTCAGCGACGGCCGCAGGCTCGGCGACCCGGCCGCTGCCGATCTCGTAAGGGACCCGCAGCTCCCCGACGACCAGCTCGTAGGCACGACCCGGCTCCGCCGCCGGACCGCCCGTCGGCTCGGAGACCAGCGCGACGGCCGGGACCTGGGGTCCTGCTACGAGCGGCGTGCCGGCACCGACGGGGTCGCCCGCCTTGACGAGCACGGACTCCACCGTCAGCGGGTCGGCACCGACCCACGCGACCGTCCCGGCCGCGAACGTCGACCCGAGCTCGGGGCGCTCGAACCGCTCGTTGAAGGCAGCCACGGCACGCGCGGTCGTCGCACCGAACCGGCCATCGGGCGCCGACGCCAGGAGCCCCAGGTCCGCGAGGAACTGCTGAAGACGCGTGACGTCCTCGCCCCGCGCCCCCGGGGTGAGGTCGCGCCACAGCGGCGCCTCGGCCACCATCGCCACGAGCGGGCGGTCCTCCGTCTCGACGACCACGTCGCCGGAGGTCAGCTCCGTCCCCAGGTCCGCCACCACGGCGGTGACGAGTCCCTCGGCCCCGGCAAGCACCTCACGTCCGGCCCGGTACTCGACCGACACGCCGACACCGACCGCGATCCGGCGCTCGGCGCGCTCGACAGGGACCACCACGGGGTCGACGCGCGCATCGCTCGTCAGCGGCGACGGCGTACCCCGGTCGATCGCCGCGGCGACCACCACCATGCCGGCGGCGAGCACCACGACGCCGAAGGCCACCGCCCAGGACCGGACCCTCATCGCGAGCCGCCGGGCCGCCACGGCCGGGTCGGACTCACCACTCGCCCCCCGTCACGGTTGGTAACCGGACTCGACGAGGCAGTCGACTCCGGACGCTTCCTGAGTGGCGAAGGCCGCGAGGAGGACCGCCTCGCGTGCGGCGTCGTCGTCGACCTCGCCACCGTTCTCCCTGATGCAGTCGACCATCAGTGCGCGGTACGGCGTGAACCGCTCCTCGAGGGCCTCGAGCGCCACCGGCGACGTCTGGTACTCGGCCTCGATGAAGAGGCTGTGCCTGTTCATGCACTCGTCCGCGAGCGCCAGGGTCTGCTCGTCCGAGCGGCCCGGCGACGAACCGGCGAACGAGTACTGGATCTCCGGGAACCCGCGTTGTTCCGTCACGTCGCCACCGACGACGTCGATGCCGGCTTCCCGGAGGCACGCCAGCGTGTTCGCGACCGCCCGCTCGTAGTCGGCGAAGGCGATCTCACCGCTCTCGAGGACCGCGATCTGCTCCTCGCTGGCACCGCCTTCGCGGGCTGCGTCGATCACGCCGGATGCGTCGACTGAACCCGTCTCCGTCGAGCCGGCGGTGGGTGGGCCCGGCTCCTGCGTCGTGCACGCGCTGGCAAGCAGCCCGAGGAGGGCACTCCACAGCACTGCTGACCTCACCGACGCCCTGAGGCCGCCACCCATGGGTGCCGGCCTCAGGGCGGTTCGCGGTGGGGTCACCGGTCCCCGGCCCGGGGAGAAGACGTGGCGGCTCGCATCACAGGTTGTGGTCCGACGTGACCAGTTCCGCCGTGCGAGGCGTCGTCGCGACGTCCCCGCCGCTGTACCAGCTCGTCCAGTAGTTGGTACCGCTCCAGACAGGGTCGTAGAAGTGGCGCACCCGAACGATGGCGCATCCTCCGCTGGCGTCGGTCGTGCGCGCGTAGTCGTACGCGTAGCTCCGGAACTCGGACTGAATGCAACTTGCCGCCTGCGCCGGCGACGCGCCGAGCAACAGAGTGGGCGTCAACAGTGCGCCGGCAAGGATGAGCGTGGATCGCCGACGTGACTTCATGCGAGTCCCCCAACTCGTAGAAATCGGCCGAGCGGCCGACGATCTTGACCCTAAGCTATGCCGTCATCAGAGCGCAATTCTCGTGTCACAGACATGTTCACTCGCGTCGAGGTGGGGTCAGGCCAGCGGCGCGTTCGACAGAGGGCATGCAGGGCTCATGATCGAGTCGGTAGCGTGCGGGGACCACGACGAGGGGGCGGCATGGGCACCGGCTGGTTCGCGTTCGCACCGCACAGCGGGGCGTCCTCCGCGGCGTCCGGCCCGTCCGCCGCGAGCTCCCCCGCCGACGGCGACCTGCGGCCCGAGCTCGCGGACGTGGGGCGGCTGCTCCGCCGGGGCGTGCGGGGCGTCGTCGGCGCGGCACGGGCGGGCGAGGCGGTCACGCTGACGTCGATCCTCCTCGAGCACCTCGGCCCGGGCGCGGCGGAGCTCGACGTGGTCGAGGAGTCCTGGGCCGGGTATGAGCACGTCAACGTGCAGGCCGGGCTGGACGCGTGGCTCGCGTCCAGCGGCGCGCGGGTCGAGGTGATCGGCGTCGTCGGCTTCCAGCACCGGCCGTTCGGTCTCGGCGACCTGCTCACCGGCGTGCACGGCCACGACCCGTTCGGCCCGCGGCCCGGCAACGTCGCGCGGGCGAACCTTCCCAGCGGACCGGACGGTGCCGTGCGCCCCTGCGTCCGCTGCGCCCTGTACCTGCTCGACGACGGCGACCGGCGCAGCGTCCTCCTCCTGCGCGGCGCCGAGCCGGAGACCGGCATCGACCAGGTGACGGTGCAGGTCGTCAGCACGGCGCCGGGTGCCGCGGCGACGACGGCGGCGCAGGTCCGCCAGGCGTCGTCGCGCGAGAACGTCTTCCGCGGCCAGGTGCTGAGCTTCGGCGGGGAGATGTTCGGCCACGGCCGCACGCTGCTCTCCTTCCACCGCCGGCCCGCGCTCACCGCCGACCGGCTCGTCCTGCCCGCGGCGACCCTCGCCGCGGTGGAGCGCCAGGTCGTCGGCGTCGCCGCGCACAAGGAGCGGCTGCTTGCCGCGGGCCAGCACCTCAAGCGCGGCGTCCTGCTGTACGGGCCGCCCGGCGTCGGCAAGACGCACACCGTCCGCTACCTCACCGCGAGCCTGACCGGCACGACCGTCATCCAGCTGACCGGCAACGCCCTGCACCTCATCGGCGAGGCGTGCTCGGTCGCCCGGGCGCTGCAGCCGGCGATGGTGGTGGTCGAGGACGTCGACCTCATCGCCGAGGACCGCGGCATGCACCCCGGGCACCACCCGCTGCTGTTCCAGCTGCTCAACGAGATGGACGGGCTCGCCGAGGACGCCGACGTCGTCTTCGTCCTCACCACGAACCGCGCCGACCTCCTCGAGCCGGCGCTCGCGGCCCGGCCCGGCCGCGTGGACCAGGCGATCGCGCTCGACCTGCCCGACGCCGAGGGCCGCCGCGCGCTGTTCGAGCTGTACCGCGGCGGTCTGGAGGTCGAGGACGGGGGCGCCGACGACGCCGTCGGGCGCACCGAGGGCGTGACGGCCTCCTTCCTCAAGGAGCTCCTGCGCCGGGCGGCGCTCGTCGCCGGCGACCGCCTGCCGCGGGTGAGCCGCGCCGACGTCGGCGAGGCGCTCGCGGAGCTGCTCGACACCCGCAACGCGATGACGCGGGTCCTGCTCGGCGGCGCAGACCTGCCCGACGCCGACGACCCCGGGGCCGGGGGCGGGTTCGCGGCCCGCTCCAGCCACCGGTCGACCGCGGCGGAGGACTAGGAGGCGGCCAACCGCCCCCCGGTGGACCCCGCACCGAGCCAGCTGTGCGGGTTGCCGGCCCAGCACCAGCCCAGCCGCGGTGCGCCCTTGCTGAACCAGAAGCTGGGCACCCGCCGGTTCGGAGCACGGGAACCGAGCGCCTGGAACGCGTTGTGGCTGTCGAAGACGTCGGGGAGCTGGGTGACCAGCGCGACGCCCTCGTCGATCGTCAGCGGCTGACGGCCCGCGCCGACGATCGTCGGGAGGGCGTCCTGCGGGGTGACGCCGAGCGTCCCGGCGCCGGTGTCGACGTCGAGCAGGGCGTAGACCGGGTCCGCCGGGGCCTCGAGGCCGTCGACGGGCCGGTAGTCGGGCAGCTCGGCCGCCATGTCGGTCCAGCCGCTCCGGCCACGCACCGACCACCGCTCGACGGCGTCCACCGTGGGCACCAGCGCACTCGTGACGACCAGCAGGAACGGGATCCCGCCGTCGCCGGGGAGCTCCTCGCCGAGCCGCTCGCGGACGCGCGCGAGCACCGGCCGCACCAGGGCGTCGAGCTCCGCCGGGGTGAGCCCGGCGAGAGCCGGGTAGCCGAGCCGGTGCAGGGTTGCGAGCTGGCGCTCGCCCTCCTCCTGGGTCCTCACGGGTCGTTCGCCCTGCTCCTGGGCCTCTCCGAATTGTCGATGCATCCTCCACCCCTCCCTCGCGCGGACGACCAACGCAGTGGCGCCCGGCCCGGTTCCCACCCTCGCGGGTGAGAGGGGTCAGCGGGGCCAGGCGGCGGCGATGGCCTCGTAGCTGGCGATGCGGCGATCGCGGTCCAGGCCGGGGGTGACGACGACGACCTCGTCCGCCTCGGCCTCGGCCTGCAGCGCACGGAGGCGGGCGACGACGTCGTCCGGGGCGCCGGTGACCATGCGGTCGTCGCCCTGGGCGCGCAGCGCCTCGCGCGACCGGCGGAACGCGTCCGACTCCGCGTACGCCCGCACCTCCTCCGGGCGCAGCGGCTCGCGGATCCCGCGGGCGAGGTTCTGCATCGTCAGCGCCCAGCCGGCCTCGAACTCCAGCACCGCGGCGTCGTCGTCGGAGGCGAAGGCGAGCACGGAGATGGCCGACCACGGCTCTGCGCCCCCGAACGCGGTGCCCTCCGGCCCCGGCTCGAACGTGCGCCGGTACTCCCGCAGCACCTGCGTCGCGATCTCCGGGCTCATGTGGTGCGCGAACACCGCCCGCAGGCCGTTGACCGCCGCGAACCGCGGGCCGTACGGGCTGGACCCCAGCAGGAAGACCTCCGGGCGGTCCTCGACGACCGGCGCCGCGACGAGCTGCCGGTACGGGTGCCCCTCGGGGAAGCCGTCGCCGAGGAAGGCGAGCAGCTCGGCAACCTGCCCGGGGAAGTCCGCGCCGACGTCGACCTGCTGGCCGCGGCGCAGCACGTGCGCGGTGAGCGGGTCGGTGCCGGGCGCGCGGCCCAGGCCCAGGTCGATCCGCCCCGGGTACAGGCCGAGCAGGGTGCGGAACGTCTCGGCGACCTTGAACGGCGCGTGGTTGGGCAGCATGATCCCGGCGGCGCCGATCCGGATCGTCGTCGTCCGGGCGCCCAGGGCCGCGAGGAGGATCTCCGGGGCGCTGCACGCGAGGGACTGCATGTTGTGGTGCTCGGACACCCAGTACCGGGAGTAGCCGGCGGCCTCGACCGCCTGGGCGACGCGGACGGCGCCCTCGAGCGAGTCATGCGCCGACTCCCCGTGCTCGATGCCGACGAAGTCGAGGACGGCGAGCGGGAGGGTGGGCGTCGC